>NZ_JBKGUA010000016.1:0-178266 GCF_046543485.1 Paraburkholderia sp. EG304
CTTCCCATCCCGAACAGGACCGTGAAACGACTCCACGCCGATGATAGTGCGGATTGCCCGTGTGAAAGTAGGTAATCGTCAGGCTCCCCCACAAGCCAGAAACCCCACCCCCAGCGGTGGGGTTTTTCCGTTTACGGAAAGCTAACAGCCAATCACTATATAAGTGAGAGCTTTGCGATCGGAACGGTCAAGCAGGTCTTGACAAAACGATGTTGTTCCCCCATAATCGTTAGTTCTCTGCGGAGGGGTGCCCGAGTGGCTAAAGGGGGCAGACTGTAAATCTGTTGGCTTACGCCTACGTTGGTTCGAATCCAACCTCCTCCACCAGAATGCAAGTTGTAGCAGTTGTTGGGAATCCATGGCCTTGCGGGTGTAGCTCAATGGTAGAGCAGAAGCCTTCCAAGCTTACGACGAGGGTTCGATTCCCTTCACCCGCTCCAGCAACACAGATGTAACGCCCATGTGGCTCAGTGGTAGAGCACTCCCTTGGTAAGGGAGAGGTCGGCAGTTCGATCCTGCCCATGGGCACCAGAAGTACTCGGTGATTGTTTGCGCCCGGCGCAACGTACGGAAAATCCTCTTAGGAGTCGAAAATGGCCAAGGGTAAGTTTGAGCGGACCAAGCCGCACGTGAACGTGGGCACGATCGGTCACGTTGACCACGGCAAGACCACGCTGACGGCAGCGATCACGACGGTTCTGACGCAGAAGTTTGGCGGCGAGGCGAAGGCCTACGACCAGATCGACGCGGCGCCGGAAGAAAAGGCACGTGGCATTACCATCAATACCGCGCACGTCGAGTACGAAACGGCTAACCGCCACTACGCACACGTCGACTGCCCGGGCCACGCTGACTACGTGAAGAACATGATCACGGGCGCGGCACAGATGGACGGCGCGATCCTGGTGTGCTCGGCTGCTGACGGCCCGATGCCGCAAACGCGTGAGCACATCCTGCTGGCGCGTCAGGTTGGCGTTCCGTACATCATCGTGTTCCTGAACAAGTGCGACATGGTGGACGACGCCGAGCTGCTGGAGCTCGTCGAGATGGAAGTGCGCGAACTTCTGTCGAAGTACGACTTCCCGGGCGACGACACGCCGATCATCAAGGGTTCGGCCAAGCTGGCGCTGGAAGGCGACAAGGGCGAGCTGGGCGAAGTGGCGATCATGAACCTGGCCGACGCGCTGGACACGTACATCCCGACGCCGGAGCGCGCGGTTGACGGTTCGTTCCTGATGCCGGTGGAAGACGTGTTCTCGATCTCGGGTCGTGGCACGGTGGTGACGGGCCGCGTCGAGCGTGGCGTGATCAAGGTCGGCGAGGAAATCGAGATCGTCGGTATCCGGGCAACGGCCAAGACGACCTGCACGGGCGTGGAAATGTTCCGCAAGCTGCTCGACCAGGGTCAGGCCGGCGACAACGTTGGTATCCTGCTGCGCGGCACGAAGCGTGAAGACGTGGAGCGTGGTCAGGTTCTGGCCAAGCCGGGTTCGATCAACCCGCACACGCACTTCACGGCTGAAGTGTACGTGCTCAGCAAGGACGAAGGCGGCCGTCACACGCCGTTCTTCAACAACTACCGTCCGCAGTTCTACTTCCGTACGACCGACGTGACGGGCTCGATCGAGCTGCCGAAGGACAAGGAAATGGTGATGCCGGGCGACAACGTGTCGATCACGGTGAAGCTGATCAACCCGATCGCGATGGAAGAAGGCCTCCGCTTCGCAATCCGCGAAGGCGGCCGTACGGTCGGCGCTGGTGTCGTCGCAAAGATCATCGAGTAACGCCAGACAGTTCTCGATAATCGGCTGTATCGGGGTTGGCGGTGTCGTCAACCCCACATGGTTTAGGGGTATAGCTCAACTGGCAGAGCGTCGGTCTCCAAAACCGAAGGTTGGGGGTTCGATTCCCTCTGCCCCTGCCAACTATCGCGTCGTAGTGGCGCTCGTTAAGGTGTTATGGCGAATCCTTCCGTCGAAACTGTGAATACATCCGGCGACAAGATGATGTTGATCGCCGGTGTGTTGCTGGTCTTGGCCGGGTTCGTGGGGTTCTTCTGGCTTAGTGGCCAGGAATGGTACATCCGCGGAGCCGCCTTGGCTGTTGGTGCGATCGCGGGTGTCGCAGTCGGGCTTCTCTCAGCGCCGGGCAAGGGTTTCATCGCTTTCGCCAGAGACTCGTACAAAGAAGTCCGTAAGGTCGTTTGGCCGACTCGCAAAGAAGCCACCCAAACGACGCTTGTAGTGTTCGGCTTCGTAGTCGTGATGGCCATCTTCCTCTGGATTTGTGATAAATCCATTGAGTGGGCGATTTTCTCGGCGATTCTGGGTTGGAAATGATATGAGTGATACTCCGGCATCCCCGAGCGGCAAACGTTGGTACGTGGTGCACGCATACTCAGGTATGGAGAAGAGTGTGCAGCGAGCGCTCCAAGAGCGCATTGAGCGGGCTGGCATGCAGGATCAGTTTGGCCAGATCCTCGTTCCCACAGAAGAAGTTGTTGAGGTAAAGGGCGGTCACAAATCAGTGACGGAACGCCGTTTCTTCCCCGGCTACGTTCTAGTCGAGATGGAAATGACGGATGAAACGTGGCACCTGGTGAAGAACACGGCCAAGGTGACCGGTTTTGTAGGGGGGGCGCGCAACCGCCCTAGTCCGATTTCCCCGCGGGAAGTCGAAAAAATCATGTCGCAAATGCAGGAGGGCGTGGAGAAGCCACGTCCGAAGACCCTGTTCGAAGTGGGCGAGATGGTGCGGGTAAAAGAAGGCCCGTTCACAGATTTCAACGGCAGCGTCGAAGAAGTGAACTACGAAAAGTCGCGAGTCCGTGTTTCCGTTACGATCTTCGGCCGGGCAACGCCGGTCGAGTTGGAATTCGGTCAGGTCGAAAAGTTGTAGTCCTAGTTTTACGGAACGCACCGCTGGGTGCGTTCCGTATTTCGCGCTTACGGTCCGCGTAATGGCCGTTGAGGAGCGTAATTAGCCAAGCGTCGGCGAACACGCGCTACTACTCACTGAGCGTCCGCACGTAGGTCGGCGTTCCAAAGAGGTTCTCGAAATGGCAAAGAAAATTATCGGCTTTATTAAGCTGCAGATTCCTGCAGGTAAAGCCAACCCGTCGCCGCCGGTTGGTCCGGCACTGGGTCAGCGCGGCCTAAACATCATGGAGTTCTGCAAGGCGTTCAACGCGCAGACTCAAGCAATGGAGCCGGGTCTGCCGATTCCTGTTGTGATCACGGCATTCGCAGACAAGAGCTTCACATTCGTTCTGAAGACGCCGCCGGCAACGGTTTTGATCAAGAAGGCAGCGAAGCTCGACAAGGGTTCAAGCAAGCCGCATACCGACAAGGTCGGCAAGATCACCCGCGCTCAAGCCGAAGATATCGCCAAGACCAAGATGCCCGATCTGACGGCTGCTGATTTGGACGCAGCGGTTCGTACGATCGCTGGTAGCGCCCGCTCGATGGGCATCACCGTGGAGGGCGTGTAAATGGCTAAGCTTTCGAAGCGTCTGCAAGCATTTGCAGCCAAAGTGGATCGTCAGAAGCTGTATCCGATCGAGGATGCTTTGTCGCTCGTGAAGGAATGTGCAAGCGCGAAGTTCGACGAGTCGATCGACGTCGCCGTGCAACTCGGCATCGACGCAAAGAAATCGGATCAAGTGGTTCGTGGCTCGGTCGTGCTGCCGGCTGGTACTGGTAAGTCGGTCCGTGTCGCTGTGTTCGCGCAGGGCGACAAGGCTGAGCAGGCTCGTGCGGCTGGTGCTGACGTCGTCGGTATGGAAGACCTCGCTGAACAGGTCAAGGCCGGCAACCTGAACTTCGACATCGTGATCGCTTCGCCGGACACGATGCGTATTGTCGGTACGCTCGGTCAGATCCTCGGCCCGCGCGGTCTGATGCCGAACCCGAAGGTCGGCACGGTCACGCCGGACGTCGCGACTGCGGTCAAGAACGCCAAGGCGGGTCAGGTGCAATTCCGTGTCGACAAGGCCGGTATCATCCACGCAACGATCGGCCGTGCTTCGTTCGAACCGGCAGCTCTGCGCAACAACCTGAACGCGCTGATCGAAGCGCTGCAAAAGGCGAAGCCGGCAACGAGCAAGGGTGTGTACCTCCGCAAGGTCGCTCTGTCGAGCACGATGGGTGTTGGCGTTCGCGTCGACCAAACGTCGATCGCTGCACAGTAATGAATTTGGCCGCTCCGGTGCGAATCGGAGCGGTTTTTATGGGCTTTGGGCGGTTGCGAGGTGGCAGTCTGCACTGCGCAACCGGTTGTCAAAGACCGTTGGCGGGCACGCAGCAGGTAGGCGGGTCCTTAATGTAAAGCCAACGCAGATGGCGAACCCGAAAAGGTTTTGTAGTGATGAAGCCGTCGGATGTCCGTGGGAATGCGGGCTTCGGACGGTCGAAATACTCCTGACTGGTCGGACGCCGTTATTGAATGCGGTACACATGGCGCACGCTGCGTGTATCGAATCTGGAGGTTAACCGTGCCACTCAACAAAGAAAGCAAGCAGGCCGTCGTCGCTGAGGTTGCCGCGCAAGTCGCGAAAGCTCAGACCGTGGTTCTGGCTGAGTATCGTGGAATCGCGGTTGGCGATCTGACCAAGCTGCGCGCGAAAGCGCGTGAGCAACAGGTTTACCTTCGCGTGTTGAAGAACACGCTGGCGCGTCGCGCCGTTGAGGGTACCCCGTTTGCTCCGCTGGCAGAGCAGATGACTGGCCCCCTGATCTACGGCATCTCGGAAGATGCAATTGCTGCTGCTAAGGTCGTCAATGACTTCAGCAAGAGCAATGACAAGTTGGTCATCAAGGCTGGTTCCTACGAAGGCAAGGTGATGGACAAGGCGGGCGTGCAAGCGCTGGCAAACATCCCGAGCCGCGAAGAACTGCTCTCCAAGCTGTTGTTCGTTATGCAGGCACCTGTTTCTGGCTTTGCGCGCGCTCTGGCCGCGCTTGCAGAAAAGAAACAAGGCGAAGAAACCGCTGCGTAATGCACTTCAGTCGAGCGTAATTGATCGCTGGCTGTATCCGAATTCAATTTAGGAGTATTTCAAATGGCAATCGCAAAAGAAGACATCCTCGAAGCCGTAGGCTCGATGTCGGTTCTGGAACTGAACGAGCTGGTCAAGGCGTTCGAAGAAAAGTTTGGCGTGTCGGCAGCTGCTGTTGCAGTGGCAGGCCCGGCAGGTGCAGCCGGCGGCGCAGCTGCTGCTGAAGAGCAGACCGAATTCACGGTCATCCTGGCTGAGACCGGTGCAAACAAGGTTTCGGTCATTAAGGCTGTTCGCGAACTGACGGGTCTCGGCCTGAAGGAAGCGAAGGATCTGGTCGACGGCGCACCGAAGCCCGTTAAGGAAGCGGTGCCCAAGGCTGCTGCTGAAGAAGCCAAGAAGAAGCTGGAAGAAGCCGGCGCGAAGGTTGAAATCAAGTAAGCTTCAGCGCGCTGTGCGAAGGCTGGCGGTTTTCCACCGCCGGCCTTTTTGTGCTTTGTGGAGGACGCGTTTTTGCAGGTGTATGCCAGCAGGAATGTGATTTCCAGAAGCCAAAGAGAAACGCCCTCGGTAATATTGACCGGCGTTTCTCTTTGTCTTCTGAAGCGACTGCAGAAGGCAAGTTTGGTCGGGTAGCGGGCAACACAGGCATCCGCTGCCGTCAGCCAGCGGTTGGTAGCGGCCAACCACCAAGCTTCTAGGCTCGTTCAAGCCATCGGACGGCCATCGGGTCTCAGTCGGTGAACACTCGGGTTGTCTCATCAAGGTATCCTGCCTCGACAACTATGCCCGCCGTGATTCGGAGATCGTATGCAATATTCCTTCACCGAGAAGAAGCGTATTCGCAAGAGTTTTGCGAAGCGCCCCATCGTTCACCAAGTACCTTTCCTGCTGGCTACCCAGCTTGAATCATTCAGCACGTTTCTGCAAGCAGATACGTCGTCTACTCAACGCAAGCCGGAAGGCCTGCAGGCCGCGTTCACTTCCGTTTTCCCGATCGTTTCGCACAACGGTTTCGCGCGTCTCGAGTTCGTCAGCTACATGCTGTCTCCGCCGGCATTCAACATCAAGGAATGCCAGCAGCGCGGTCTGACGTACTGCTCGGCGCTGCGCGCCAAGGTGCGTCTGGTGCTGCTCGACAAGGAATCGCCGAGCAAGCCGGTCGTCAAGGAAGTGAAGGAACAGGAAGTATAC
Source organism: Paraburkholderia sp. EG304 (assembly GCF_046543485.1). Classification (NCBI taxonomy): domain Bacteria; kingdom Pseudomonadati; phylum Pseudomonadota; class Betaproteobacteria; order Burkholderiales; family Burkholderiaceae; genus Paraburkholderia; species Paraburkholderia sp. EG304. The sequence continues at coordinate 6,191 of NZ_JBKGUA010000016.1, forward strand.
ATGGGCGAAATTCCGCTCATGACACCGACCGGTTCGTTCGTCATCAACGGCACGGAACGTGTGATCGTTTCGCAGCTGCACCGTTCGCCGGGTGTGTTCTTCGAACACGACAAGGGCAAGACGCACAGCTCGGGCAAGCTGCTGTTTTCGGCACGTATCATTCCTTACCGTGGCTCGTGGCTCGACTTCGAGTTCGACCCGAAGGACGTGCTGTACTTCCGCGTCGACCGCCGCCGCAAGATGCCGGTCACGATCCTGTTGAAGGCAATCGGCCTGACGCCGGAACAGATCCTCGCAAACTTCTTCGTGTTCGACAATTTCACGCTGATGCCGGAAGGCGCGCAGATGGAATTCGTGCCGGAGCGTCTGCGCGGTGAAGTCGCGCGCTTCGATATCACGGACCGCGACGGCAACGTGATCGTCCAGAAGGACAAGCGGATCAACGCCAAGCATATTCGCGACCTCGACAACGCGAAGACCAAGTTCATCTCGGTACCGGAAGACTATCTGCTCGGCCGCGTGCTCGCGAAGAACGTGATCGACGGCGATACGGGTGAAGTCATCGCGAACGCGAACGACGAAATCACGGAATCCGTGCTCGAGAAGCTGCGCGAAGCGAAGATCAAGGACATCCAGACGCTCTATACGAACGATCTGGACCAGGGTCCGTACATCTCGTCGACGCTGCGTATCGACGAAACGGCCGACAAGATGGCCGCGCGCATCGCAATCTACCGCATGATGCGCCCGGGCGAGCCGCCGACCGAAGAAGCGGTCGAGGCGTTGTTCAACCGCCTGTTCTACAGCGAAGAAGCGTACGACCTGTCGAAGGTGGGTCGTATGAAGTTCAACCGCCGCGTCGGCCGTGACGAAATCGTCGGCCCGATGACGCTGCAGGACGACGACATCCTCGCGACGATCAAGATCCTCGTCGAACTGCGCAACGGCAAGGGCGAAGTGGACGACATCGACCACCTCGGTAACCGTCGTGTGCGTTGCGTCGGCGAACTCGCGGAGAACCAGTTCCGTGCGGGCCTCGTGCGTGTCGAACGTGCTGTGAAGGAACGCCTCGGCCAGGCCGAAAGCGAAAACCTGATGCCGCACGACCTGATCAACTCGAAGCCGATTTCGTCGGCGATTCGCGAGTTCTTCGGTTCGTCGCAGCTGTCTCAGTTCATGGACCAGACCAACCCGCTGTCGGAAATCACGCACAAGCGTCGTGTTTCCGCACTTGGCCCGGGCGGTCTGACGCGTGAGCGCGCCGGCTTCGAAGTCCGCGACGTGCATCCGACCCACTACGGCCGTGTGTGCCCGATTGAAACGCCGGAAGGACCGAACATCGGTCTGATCAACTCGCTCGCTCTGTACGCGCACCTGAACGAATACGGCTTCCTCGAAACGCCGTATCGTAAGGTTGCCGACGGCAAGGTGACCGACCAGATCGATTACCTGTCGGCGATCGAAGAAGGCCGTTACGTGATCGCTCAGGCGAACGCGGCGGTGGCCGACGACGGCACGCTGACCGACGAACTCGTGTCGTCGCGTGAAGCGGGCGAAACGCTGATGGTCACGCCGGACCGCATCCAGTACATGGACGTGGCGCCGTCGCAGATCGTGTCGGTCGCAGCTTCGCTGATCCCGTTCCTCGAGCACGACGACGCGAACCGCGCATTGATGGGCTCGAACATGCAGCGCCAAGCTGTGCCGTGTCTGCGTCCGGAAAAGCCGGTCGTCGGTACGGGCATCGAGCGCACCGTGGCGGTCGACTCGGGCACGACGGTTCAGGCACTGCGTGGCGGAGTGGTCGATTACGTCGACGCGGGCCGTATCGTGATTCGCGTGAATGACGACGAAGCGGTCGCAGGTGAAGTCGGTGTCGACATTTACAACCTGATCAAGTACACGCGTTCGAACCAGAACACGAACATCAACCAGCGTCCGATCGTGAAGATGGGCGACAAGGTTGCGCGCGGTGACGTGCTGGCTGACGGCGCATCGACCGATCTGGGCGAGCTCGCGCTCGGCCAGAACATGTTGATCGCGTTCATGCCGTGGAACGGCTACAACTTCGAAGACTCGATCCTGATCTCGGAGAAGGTGGTTGCGGACGACCGTTACACGTCGATCCACATCGAAGAACTGAACGTCGTTGCTCGCGACACGAAGCTCGGACCGGAAGAAATCACGCGCGACATCTCGAACCTCGCGGAAGTGCAGCTTGGCCGTCTCGACGAGTCGGGCATCGTTTACATCGGCGCGGAAGTCGAAGCGGGCGACGTGCTGGTCGGCAAGGTCACGCCGAAGGGCGAAACCCAGCTGACTCCGGAAGAGAAGCTGCTGCGCGCGATCTTCGGTGAGAAGGCGTCTGACGTGAAGGACACGTCGCTGCGTGTGCCGTCGGGCATGAGCGGTACCGTGATCGACGTTCAGGTGTTCACGCGTGAAGGCATCCAGCGCGACAAGCGCGCCCAACAGATCATCGACGATGAACTGAAGCGCTATCGTCTCGACCTGAACGACCAGCTGCGTATCGTGGAAGGCGATGCGTTCCAGCGTCTCGCGCGTATGCTCGAAGGCAAGGTCGCGAACGGCGGTCCGAAGAAGCTCGCGAAAGGCACGAAGATCGAGCGCGCTTACCTTGAAGATCTGGACCACTACCACTGGTTCGACATCCGCCTCGCGGATGAAGAAGCAGCAGCCCAGCTCGAGGCGATCAAGAACTCGATCGAAGAGAAGCGTCACCAGTTCGATCTCGCGTTCGAAGAGAAGCGCAAGAAGCTGACCCAGGGCGACGAACTGCCGCCGGGCGTGCTGAAGATGGTGAAGGTGTATCTGGCGGTGAAACGCCGTCTGCAGCCCGGCGACAAGATGGCAGGCCGTCACGGTAACAAGGGTGTCGTGTCGAAGATCGTGCCGATCGAAGACATGCCGTACATGGCCGACGGCCGTCCGGCTGACGTCGTTCTGAACCCGCTTGGCGTGCCGTCGCGGATGAACGTGGGTCAGGTTCTCGAAGTGCATCTCGGTTGGGCCGCGAAGGGTCTCGGCTGGCGTATCGGCGAAATGCTCCAGCGTCAGGCGAAGATCGCAGAACTGCGCGAATTCCTGATCAAGATCTACAACGAATCAGGCCGTGCCGAAGAGCTGGATAGCTTCAGCGACGACGAAATCCTCGAACTGGCGAAGAACCTGCGCGAAGGCGTGCCGTTCGCAACGCCGGTGTTCGACGGTGCGACGGAAGAAGAAATGTCGCGCGCGCTGGATCTGGCGTTCCCGGACGACATCGCTGAAAACCTCGGCATGACGCCGTCGAAGAACCAGGTGCGTCTGTTCGACGGCCGCACGGGCGAGATGTTCGAACGTACGGTGACGGTCGGCTACATGCACTACCTGAAGCTGCACCACCTGGTCGACGACAAGATGCACGCGCGTTCCACGGGCCCATACTCGCTCGTGACGCAGCAGCCGTTGGGCGGTAAGGCGCAGTTCGGTGGCCAGCGTTTCGGTGAGATGGAAGTGTGGGCGCTCGAAGCGTACGGCGCATCGTACGTGCTGCAGGAAATGCTGACGGTGAAGTCGGACGACGTGACCGGCCGGACCAAGGTTTACGAGAACCTGGTGAAGGGCGATCACGTGATCGATGCCGGCATGCCTGAGTCGTTCAACGTGTTGGTGAAGGAAATCCGGTCGCTGGGTATCGACATCGACCTGGACCGGAACTAATCGGACTACTGGAGAGAAGCGATGAAAGCTTTGCTCGATCTATTCAAGCAAGTCCAACAACCTGAAGTTTTTGACGCGATCAAGATCGGTCTGGCCTCGCCTGACAAGATCCGTTCGTGGTCGTTCGGTGAAGTCAAAAAGCCGGAAACCATCAACTACCGCACGTTCAAGCCGGAGCGCGATGGTCTGTTCTGCGCGAAGATCTTTGGTCCGATCAAGGACTACGAATGCCTTTGCGGCAAGTACAAGCGCCTGAAGCACCGCGGCGTGATCTGCGAGAAGTGCGGCGTCGAAGTGACGCTCGCGAAGGTGCGTCGCGAGCGCATGGGCCACATTGAACTGGCCTCACCGGTCGCGCACATCTGGTTCCTGAAGTCGCTGCCGTCGCGTCTGGGCATGGTGCTCGACATGACGTTGCGCGATATCGAGCGCGTGCTGTACTTCGAAGCATACGTGGTGATCGATCCGGGCATGACGCCGCTCAAAGCGCGGCAGATCATGACCGAAGAGGATTACTACAACAAGGTCGAGGAATACGGTGACGAATTCCGTGCCGAAATGGGCGCGGAAGGTATTCGCGAGCTGCTGCGTGCGATCAACATCGACGAGCAGGTCGAAATGCTGCGCACGGAACTGCGCAACACCGGCTCGGAAGCGAAGATCAAGAAGTACGCGAAGCGCCTGAAGGTGCTTGAGGCGTTCCAGCGTTCGGGCATCAAGCCGGACTGGATGGTCCTCGAAGTGCTGCCGGTGCTGCCGCCGGAACTGCGTCCGCTGGTGCCGCTCGACGGCGGCCGTTTCGCGACGTCGGATCTGAACGACCTGTATCGCCGCGTGATCAACCGTAACAACCGGTTGAAGCGTCTGCTCGAGCTGAAGGCACCTGAAATCATCGTCCGCAACGAAAAGCGGATGCTGCAGGAAGCCGTCGACTCGCTGCTCGACAACGGCCGTCGCGGCAAGGCGATGACCGGTGCGAACAAGCGTCCGCTGAAGTCGCTCGCTGACATGATCAAGGGTAAGGGCGGTCGCTTCCGTCAGAACCTGCTCGGTAAGCGTGTCGACTACTCCGGCCGTTCGGTGATCGTGGTCGGCCCGACGCTGAAGCTGCATGAGTGCGGTCTGCCGAAGCTGATGGCGCTCGAACTGTTCAAGCCGTTCATCTTCAACAAGCTCGAAGTGATGGGTGTCGCTACCACCATCAAGGCTGCGAAGAAGGAAGTCGAGAACCAGACGCCGGTGGTGTGGGACATCCTCGAAGAGGTGATCCGCGAACATCCGGTCATGCTGAACCGTGCGCCGACGCTGCACCGTCTCGGCATCCAGGCTTTCGAGCCCGTGCTGATCGAAGGTAAGGCAATCCAGCTGCACCCGCTCGTCTGCGCGGCGTTCAACGCCGACTTCGACGGTGACCAGATGGCCGTTCATGTGCCGCTGTCGCTCGAAGCGCAGATGGAAGCGCGCACGCTCATGCTCGCGTCGAACAACGTGCTGTTCCCGGCAAACGGCGATCCGTCGATCGTGCCGTCGCAGGACATCGTGCTCGGCCTGTACTACGCGACGCGCGAAGCGGTGAACGGCAAGGGCGAAGGCCTGACGTTCACGGGCGTGTCGGAAGTGCTGCGCGCGTACGAGAACAAGGAAGTCGAGCTTGCCTCGCGCGTCAACGTGCGGATCACCGAAATGGTCCACAACGAAGACAAGTCGGAAGGCGCGCCGGCGTTCGTGCCGAAGATCACGCTGTACGCGACCACGGTTGGCCGCTCGATCCTGTCGGAAATCCTGCCGCCGGGTCTGCCGTTCTCGGTGCTGAACAAGCCGCTGAAGAAGAAGGAAATCTCGCGTCTGATCAACACCGCGTTCCGCAAGTGCGGTCTGCGTGAGACGGTGATTTTCGCCGACCAGTTGATGCAGTCGGGCTTCCGTCTGGCAACGCGCGCTGGTATTTCGATCTGCGTCGACGACATGCTCGTGCCGCCGCAGAAAGAAACTATCGTCGGCGATGCCGCGAAGAAGGTGAAGGAATACGACCGTCAGTACATGTCGGGTCTCGTCACCGCCCAGGAACGCTACAACAACGTGGTCGACATCTGGTCGGCAACGTCGGAAGCAGTCGGCAAGGCGATGATGGAACAGCTGTCGACGGAACCGGTCACGGACCGTGACGGCAACCAGACGCGTCAGGAGTCGTTCAACTCCATCTACATGATGGCGGACTCGGGCGCTCGTGGTTCCGCGGTTCAGATTCGTCAGCTGGCAGGTATGCGCGGCCTGATGGCGAAGCCGGACGGCTCGATCATCGAGACGCCGATTACGGCGAACTTCCGCGAAGGTCTGAACGTGTTGCAGTACTTCATCTCGACCCACGGTGCACGTAAGGGTCTGGCTGATACGGCGCTGAAGACCGCGAACTCGGGTTACCTGACGCGTCGTCTGGTCGACGTGACGCAGGATCTGGTCGTCGTCGAGGAAGATTGCGGCACGTCGAACGGCGTGGCGATGAAGGCGCTGGTGGAAGGCGGTGAAGTGGTCGAAGCGCTGCGTGACCGTATTCTGGGTCGCGTGGCCGTGGCTGACATCGTCAACCCGGAATCGCAGGAAACGCTGTTCGAAGCGGGCACGTTGCTCGACGAAGACGCGGTCGAAGATATCGAACGCCTCGGCATCGACGAAGTGCGCGTGCGCACGCCGCTCACCTGCGAAACGCGCTACGGTCTGTGCGCGGCCTGCTACGGTCGCGACCTCGGCCGCGGCTCGCTGGTGAACGTCGGCGAAGCGGTCGGCGTGATCGCGGCGCAGTCGATCGGTGAACCGGGCACGCAGCTCACGATGCGTACGTTCCACATCGGTGGCGCGGCGTCGCGTGCGGCGGTGGCTTCGTCGGTCGAAGCGAAGTCGAACGGTACGGTGCGTTTCACGTCGACGATGCGTTACGTCACGAATGCGAAGGGCGAACAGATCGTCATCTCGCGTTCGGGCGAAGCGATGATCACCGACGATCACGGCCGCGAGCGCGAGCGTCACAAGGTGCCGTACGGCGCGACGCTGCTGCAGCTCGACGGTGCGCAGATCAAGGCCGGCACGCAACTGGCCACGTGGGATCCGATGACGCGTCCGATCATCACCGAGTACGGTGGTACGGTGAAGTTCGAGAACGTCGAGGAAGGCGTGACGGTCGCGAAGCAGATCGACGACGTGACGGGTCTGTCCACGCTCGTCGTGATCGACGTGAAGCGTCGTGGTTCGCAGGCGTCGAAGACGGTGCGTCCGCAGGTCAAGCTGCTCGATGCGAACGGCGAGGAAGTGAAGATCCCGAACACCGAGCACTCGGTGCAGATCGGCTTCCAGGTCGGCGCGCTGATCACCGTGAAGGACGGTCAGCAGGTGCAGGTCGGTGAAGTGCTTGCACGTATCCCGACCGAATCGCAGAAGACGCGTGACATTACCGGTGGTCTGCCGCGTGTGGCGGAACTGTTCGAAGCACGTTCGCCGAAGGACGCAGGTATCCTGGCGGAAGTCACGGGTACGACGTCGTTCGGTAAGGACACGAAGGGCAAGCAGCGTCTCGTTATCACGGACCTCGAGGGCAACCAGCACGAGTTCCTGATCGCGAAGGAAAAGCAGGTTCTGGTGCACGATGGTCAGGTCGTCAACAAGGGCGAAATGATCGTCGACGGACCGGCGGATCCGCACGACATCCTGCGTCTGCAGGGCGTCGAGGCGCTGTCGCGTTACATCGTGGACGAAGTGCAGGACGTGTACCGTCTGCAGGGCGTGAAGATCAACGACAAGCACATTGAAGTGATCGTGCGTCAGATGCTGCGCCGCGTCCAGATCACCGACAACGGCGATACGCGTTTCATCCCGGGCGAACAGGTCGAGCGGTCGGACATGCTCGACGAGAACGACCGTATGATCGCGGAAGACAAGCGTCCGGCAACATACGAAAACGTGCTGCTTGGTATCACGAAGGCGTCGCTGTCGACCGATTCGTTTATCTCCGCGGCGTCGTTCCAGGAAACGACCCGCGTGCTGACCGAAGCGGCGATCATGGGCAAGCGCGACGACCTGCGTGGCCTGAAGGAAAACGTGATCGTCGGCCGTCTGATTCCGGCCGGTACGGGTCTCGCGTTCCACAAGGCGCGCAAGAGCAAGGAACTGGCCGACCGCGAGCGTTTCGATCAGATCGCAGCGGAAGAGTCGTTCGAATTCGGTACGCCGGAAACCCCGGCCGCCGAACAGCAGCACTCGGGCGAGTAAGTGCTGGCGGCGCAAGCCGCCTTGCCTGACGCGCCACCAAAGCCGCTCAGTTTCGACTGAGCGGCTTTTTTTTGCTCATTTTTTGCGCGTGCATCGGCGCCATGCGCGGGAGCACCCCTAGGCCGGATGGCCACGGTTGTCGCAAAGCGCGGGCGCGGCGCAAATGCGTTGGTAAAATTCGTCTCACCGCCTGCGTGCCGTTCCCTTCGCCGTCTCTGTCAAATACATGTCCCGTCCGCTCGAAATCCTCAACGAAGTCTTTGGTTATCCCGCGTTCAGAGGGCAGCAGGGCGAAATTGTCGAGCACGTCGCCGATGGCGGCGATTGCCTCGTGCTGATGCCGACGGGCGGCGGCAAATCGCTGTGCTATCAGATTCCGTCGCTAGTGCGGCGCGAACGCGGCTTTGGCACCGGCATCGTGGTGTCGCCGCTGATCGCGCTGATGCAGGATCAGGTGGCCGCGTTGACCGAAGTCGGCGTGCGGGCCGCGTATCTGAATTCGACGCTGTCGAGCTCGGAGGCGATGGCCACCGAACGGGCGCTTCGCGACGGCGAGATAGATCTGCTCTACGTCGCTCCGGAGCGACTGATGACGTCGCGCTTCCAGGAACTGCTCGAGCGCACGCGCATCGGCCTTTTCGCGATCGACGAAGCGCACTGTGTGTCGCAATGGGGACACGATTTCCGGCCCGAATATATCCAGCTGTCGGTACTGCACGAGCGCTTTCCTAATGTGCCGCGCATCGCGCTGACGGCGACCGCCGACGCGATCACGCGCGACGAAATCATTCACCGTCTCGCGCTCGAGGACGCGCGCGTGTTCGTGTCGAGTTTCGATCGGCCGAACATCCGCTATCGCATCGCTGAAAAAGACAACGCGCGCACGCAGCTGCTCGACTTCATCCGCGCCGAGCACACGAGGGCCGACGGCACGACCGACGCGGGCGTCGTCTATTGCCTGTCGCGCCGCAAGGTCGAGGAGACCGCGGAGTGGTTGAAGGAAAAGGGCATGCGCGCGCTGCCATACCACGCCGGCATGGAATTCGAAGTGCGCCAGAAGCATCAGGAAATGTTCCAGCGCGAGGAAGGCATCGTGATGTGCGCGACGATTGCGTTCGGCATGGGCATCGACAAACCCGATGTGCGGTTCGTCGCGCATCTGGATTTGCCAAAGAGCGTGGAAGGGTACTACCAGGAGACCGGCCGGGCGGGCCGCGACGGCCTACCGTCGAATGCGTGGATGGCCTACGGGCTCGGCGACGTCGTGCAGCAGCGCAAGATGATCGACGAATCCGAAGCCGATGACGCCCACAAGCGCGTCCAGACCGGCAAGCTCGATGCGTTGCTCGGTTTGTGCGAAACGGCGACATGCCGGCGGGTGCGCCTGCTCGCGTACTTCGGCGAAACGAGCCAACCGTGCGGAAACTGCGACAACTGCCTCGAGCCGCCTCCGACCTGGGATGCGACGCGCGAGGCGCAGATGGCGCTGTCGTGCGTGTTTCGCGCGCAGCGTGCGAGCGGCTTTCATTTCGGCGCCGGACACTTGATCGACATTTTGCGCGGCAACCGCAGCGAGAAAATCCTGCAGCGCGGGCACGAGAAGCTGACCACGTTTGGGATTGGCGCGGCGCTCGGTGAGCCGGAATGGCGCGCGATCTTCCGTCAGCTTGTCGCATTCGGCTACCTGACGGTCGACCACGAGGGCTTCGGTTCGCTCGTGCTCACGGAGGCGAGCAAGCCGGTGCTCAAGGGCGAGCAGAAGGTGACGATGCGGCGCTACGTCAAGCCCACACGCACGCGTCAATCGTCGGGGCGCACGAGCGAACGCGCCGATCCGACCATTGGGATGGGCCCTCGCGAGCGGGCCCGCTGGGAGCGTCTACGCATGTGGCGCACCGAAACCGCGAAGAGCGACGGCGTGCCGGCTTATGTGATTTTCCATGACGCGACGCTTGCGGAAATTGCCCGTCTCGGCCCCGATTCGATCGAAGATCTGCGTGGGATTCCAGGCATGGGCGCCCGTAAACTCGACCGTTTCGGTTACGAACTGCTGAACGTCGTAGCGGCCGACTGACCCCATCTGGCTATTTCGCCGGATTGACAGCGATGCGAAACATCGCAACCTGTTGACTCCCTTAGTATTTTCGGAATATTATGCTAGGTTCCGGTTCTTGGGATGCGTGCGCGCGGATTCAGTTCGTGCGTAGGTAGGCCAACCGGAAGTTCGATGCGCAGGCGTTTCCGCTTTGCCCGGAAACAGATGCGTCGATTTTGTTCAATTTCAGGAATAAACAATGCCAACCATCAATCAACTGGTTCGCAAAGGCCGCACGTCGGAAACGACGAAGAGCAAGAGCCCGGCTTTGCAGGACTGCCCCCAGCGTCGCGGCGTGTGCACCCGTGTGTACACCACGACGCCGAAGAAGCCGAACTCGGCACTCCGTAAGGTCGCCAAGGTTCGTCTGACGAATGGCTTCGAAGTCATTTCGTACATCGGTGGTGAAGGCCACAACTTGCAGGAACACTCGGTCGTGCTGATTCGCGGCGGCCGTGTGAAGGACTTGCCGGGTGTGCGTTACCACATGGTTCGTGGCTCGCTGGATACCCAGGGCGTCAAGGACCGTAAGCAGGCTCGCTCGAAGTATGGTGCGAAGCGTGCTAAGGCTGGCAAGTAATTAGTCGGTCAATCGTAGTTTCAGGTCGCCTGCAAAGGCGGTAATAGCGATGGTGCCGGAATCGCCGGTGCTGTCGAGTAAGTGGTCACCCGACCAGGCTGGTTAGTCTTACGGATGAATCGGGTTAGTTGGTGGCCGCGGGGCTGCAAGCAGCTCCAACTGAAAAGTAAAGGAAGAAACATGCCGCGTCGTCGCGAAGTCCCCAAGCGGGAAGTGTTGCCGGATCCGAAGTTCGGCAACGTTGATGTAGCAAAATTTATGAACGTGCTGATGCTCTCCGGCAAGAAGTCGGTTGCCGAGCGTATCGTGTACGGCGCTTTCGAACAGATCCAGACCAAGGGTGGCAAGGACCCGCTGGAAGTGTTCACGGTGGCGCTCAACAACGTCAAGCCGGTGGTCGAAGTGAAGAGCCGCCGCGTTGGTGGTGCGAACTATCAGGTTCCGGTCGAAGTGCGCCCGTCGCGTCGTATGGCATTGGCGATGCGTTGGCTGCGTGAAGCCGCGAAGAAGCGCAGCGAGAAGTCGATGGCCCTGCGTCTGGCAGGTGAACTCTCCGAAGCGGCCGAAGGCCGTGGCGGCGCGATGAAGAAGCGCGACGAAGTTCACCGGATGGCAGAAGCCAACAAGGCGTTCTCGCACTTCCGTTTTTAAGCTTTCCCGACCCCGGGTTTAGCGGAAAAGCGGAAAGAAATTCCGGGCGGGTGCGCTTCAAAGGCGCCTCGCCCGTTTGTGTTACAGCGCGATGGGCATCTCACGCATCGCGTCATCCCAATAGAGGATCAAAGTGGCTCGCAAGACTCCTATCGAGCGCTACCGTAACATCGGTATTAGCGCTCACATCGACGCCGGCAAAACGACGACGACCGAGCGCATTCTGTTCTACACGGGCGTGAACCACAAGATTGGTGAAGTTCACGACGGCGCTGCCACCATGGACTGGATGGAGCAGGAACAGGAACGCGGCATCACGATTACTTCCGCTGCTACCACGGCATTCTGGAAGGGCATGGCGGGCGACCGCGCCGAACACCGTATCAACATCATCGACACCCCGGGCCACGTCGACTTCACGATCGAAGTCGAGCGCTCGATGCGTGTGCTCGATGGCGCGTGCATGGTGTACTGCGCTGTGGGCGGCGTGCAGCCCCAGTCGGAAACCGTGTGGCGTCAGGCTAACAAGTACAAGGTCCCCCGTCTCGCGTTCATCAACAAGATGGACCGTACCGGCGCGAACTTCTTCAAGGTCTACGACCAGCTCAAGCTGCGTCTTAAGGCGAACCCCGTTCCGGTCGTCGTGCCTATTGGCGCGGAAGAGAACTTCACGGGCGTCGTCGATCTGTTGAAGATGAAGGCGATCATTTGGGACGACGCGTCCCAAGGCACCAAGTTCTCGTACGAAGACATCCCGGCAGAACTCGTCGACACGTGCAACGAATGGCGTGAAAAGATGGTCGAGGCTGCGGCTGAGGCGAACGAAGACATGATGAACAAGTACCTCGAGTCAGGTGAGCTGACCGAAGAGGAAATCATCAAGGGTCTGCGCGACCGTACGATCGCTTGTGAAATCCAGCCGATGCTGTGCGGCACCGCGTTCAAGAACAAGGGTGTGCAGCGCATGCTGGACGCCGTGCTCGACTTCCTGCCGTCGCCGATCGACATTCCGCCGGTTACCGGCGAACTGGAAAACGGTGAAAAGGCTGAGCGCCGCGCGGCCGACGACGAAAAGTTCTCGGCACTGGCATTTAAGATCATGACCGACCCGTTCGTCGGCCAGCTGATCTTCTTCCGTGTGTACTCGGGCGTCGTCAATTCGGGCGACACGGTGCTGAACGCGACCAAAGACAAGAAGGAACGTCTGGGTCGTATTCTGCAGATGCACGCGAACCAGCGCGAAGAAATCAAGGAAGTGCGCGCTGGCGACATCGCTGCTGCGGTCGGCCTGAAAGAGGCGACCACGGGCGACACGCTGTGCGATCCGCAGAACCCGATCGTGCTCGAACGCATGATTTTCCCGGAGCCGGTGATTTCGCAGGCTGTCGAGCCGAAGACCAAGGCTGACCAGGAAAAGATGGGTCTGGCACTGAACCGCCTGGCTCAGGAAGATCCGTCGTTCCGCGTTCAGACGGACGAAGAATCGGGTCAAACGATCATTTCGGGTATGGGCGAACTGCACCTCGAAATTCTGGTCGACCGGATGAAGCGTGAATTCGGCGTGGAAGCGACCGTCGGCAAGCCGCAGGTGGCTTACCGCGAAACGATCCGCAGCACGGCGGCTGACGTTGACGGCAAGTTCGTCAAGCAGTCGGGCGGCCGCGGTCAGTACGGTCACGCAGTCATCACGCTCGAGCCGAACGAACAAGGCAAGGGTTACGAATTCCTCGACGAGATCAAGGGCGGCGTGATTCCGCGCGAATACATTCCGGCAGTCGACAAGGGTATCCAGGAAACGCTGAAGGCTGGCGTGCTGGCAGGCTTCCCGGTCGTTGACGTTAAGGTTCACCTGACGTTCGGTTCGTATCACGACGTTGACTCGAACGAAAATGCGTTCCGCATGGCCGGTTCGATGGCGTTCAAGGAAGCAATGCGTAAGGCAAGCCCGGTCATCCTCGAACCGATGATGGCTGTAGAAGTCGAAACGCCGGAAGATTACATGGGCAACGTGATGGGCGACCTGTCGGGCCGTCGCGGTATCGTTCAGGGCATGGAAGACATGGTTGGTGGCGGCAAGATCGTTCGCGCCGAAGTGCCGCTGTCGGAAATGTTCGGCTACTCGACGTCGCTGCGTTCGCTGACGCAGGGTCGTGCAACGTACACGATGGAGTTCAAGCACTACGCTGAAGCTCCGCGTAACGTGTCGGAAGCGATCATCAACGCGAAGTCGAAGTAATCGCGCGGCAAAGTCATTCAACGATTAACTTACTGAAAGAAGAGAAACATGGCTAAAGGTAAATTCGAACGGACCAAGCCGCACGTGAACGTGGGCACGATCGGTCACGTTGACCACGGCAAGACCACGCTGACGGCAGCGATCACGACGGTTCTGACGCAGAAGTTTGGCGGCGAGGCGAAGGCCTACGACCAGATCGACGCGGCGCCGGAAGAAAAGGCACGTGGCATTACCATCAATACCGCGCACGTCGAGTACGAAACGGCTAACCGCCACTACGCACACGTCGACTGCCCGGGCCACGCTGACTACGTGAAGAACATGATCACGGGCGCGGCACAGATGGACGGCGCGATCCTGGTGTGCTCGGCTGCTGACGGCCCGATGCCGCAAACGCGTGAGCACATCCTGCTGGCGCGTCAGGTTGGCGTTCCGTACATCATCGTGTTCCTGAACAAGTGCGACATGGTGGACGACGCCGAGCTGCTGGAGCTCGTCGAGATGGAAGTGCGCGAACTTCTGTCGAAGTACGACTTCCCGGGCGACGACACGCCGATCATCAAGGGTTCGGCCAAGCTGGCGCTGGAAGGCGACAAGGGCGAGCTGGGCGAAGTGGCGATCATGAACCTGGCCGACGCGCTGGACACGTACATCCCGACGCCGGAGCGCGCGGTTGACGGTTCGTTCCTGATGCCGGTGGAAGACGTGTTCTCGATCTCGGGTCGTGGCACGGTGGTGACGGGCCGCGTCGAGCGTGGCGTGATCAAGGTCGGCGAGGAAATCGAGATCGTCGGTATCCGGGCAACGGCCAAGACGACCTGCACGGGCGTGGAAATGTTCCGCAAGCTGCTCGACCAGGGTCAGGCCGGCGACAACGTTGGTATCCTGCTGCGCGGCACGAAGCGTGAAGACGTGGAGCGTGGTCAGGTTCTGGCCAAGCCGGGTTCGATCAACCCGCACACCCACTTCACGGCTGAAGTGTACGTGCTCAGCAAGGACGAAGGCGGCCGCCACACGCCGTTCTTCAACAACTACCGTCCGCAGTTCTACTTCCGTACGACCGACGTGACGGGCTCGATCGAGCTGCCGAAGGACAAGGAAATGGTGATGCCGGGCGACAACGTGTCGATCACGGTGAAGCTGATCAACCCGATCGCGATGGAAGAAGGCCTCCGCTTCGCAATCCGCGAAGGTGGCCGTACGGTCGGCGCTGGTGTCGTCGCAAAGATCATCGAGTAAAATCGTAGAGTGCTGTAGCAGTATCTAGCGCCCGGGCTCGGGCGCTCGCTCTCCGCCAGCGCCCGAGCCTACGTTCTTTTTCTATTCGGCGGTGCAATACCGCCTCGCTCTTTCTAAGGAATTTGTCATGCAGAACCAGAAAATCCGCATTCGCCTGAAGGCTTTCGACTATCGCCTGATCGATCAATCGGCAGCCGAAATCGTCGACACGGCAAAGCGGACTGGCGCAATCGTTCGTGGCCCGGTGCCCCTGCCGACCCGCATTCAACGCTTCGACATCCTGCGTTCGCCGCACGTCAACAAGACGTCGCGCGATCAGCTCGAAATCCGCACGCACCAGCGTCTGATGGACATCGTCGACCCAACGGACAAGACCGTTGACGCGCTCATGAAGCTTGATCTGCCGGCTGGCGTGGACGTTGAAATCAAGCTGCAATAAGGCTTCAGCCGTTGTCCGGCGATCCGGACACCGCTAAGTCTTTGATTGCTTGCGGAAAACGAAAAGGCTCGCTATACTAGTGAGCTTTTCGCGCATTTGCGTAAAAAGTCGGCGTGCCGCAGCATGGTCTCATGTCCGAAACGGCGCCGACATTTTGTAAATTAGCCCCGACCAATCGCAGTCGGGAATGGAGAAAACGATGAGCCTTGGACTCGTAGGTCGCAAGGTTGGCATGACCCGTATCTTCACGGCTGAAGGGGATTCGATTCCCGTCACCGTGCTGGACGTGTCCGACAACCGCGTGACGCAGATCAAGACTGTTGAAACCGACGGCTACACCGCCGTGCAGGTTGCCTTCGGTACGCGCCGTGCGTCGCGCGTGACGAAGCCGTTGGCAGGTCATCTCGCCAAAGCTGGCGTTCAAGCCGGCGAAATCCTCAAAGAATTCCAGGTCGATGCCGCTAAGGCTGCCGAACTGTCGAACGGCACTGTGGTTGGTCCCGAGTTGTTCGAAGTGGGCCAGAAGGTCGACGTGCAAGGTGTGTCGATCGGTAAGGGCTACGCCGGTACCATCAAGCGTTACAACTTCTCGTCTGGCCGTGCATCGCACGGTAACTCGCGCTCGCACAACGTGCCGGGCTCGATCGGTATGGCGCAGGATCCGGGTCGTGTTTTCCCGGGTAAGCGCATGACCGGTCATATGGGTGATGAGAAGGTAACGGTGCAAAACCTCGAAATCGCTCGTATCGACGCTGACCGCAAGCTGCTGCTGGTCAAGGGCGCCGTTCCGGGTGCGAAGGGTGGCAAGGTATTCGTTACGCCGGCCGTGAAGACGCGTGCCGTGAAAGGAGCGAAATAATGGAACTTAAGCTCCTGAATGCCAATGGTCAGGAAGGTGCGGGCGTTAGCGCGTCGGACGTCGTGTTCGGCCGCGATTACAACGAAGCCCTGATTCACCAGGTGGTGGTTGCGTACCAGGCGAATGCACGTAGCGGCAATCGCGCGCAGAAGGATCGTGAGCAGGTCAAGCACACGACCAAGAAGCCGTGGCGCCAGAAGGGTACGGGCCGGGCTCGTGCCGGTATGTCGTCGAGCCCGCTGTGGCGCGGCGGTGGCCGTATCTTCCCGAATTCGCCGGAAGAAAACTTTTCGCACAAGGTCAACAAGAAGATGCATCGCGCAGGTCTCTGCTCGATCTTCTCGCAGCTGGCCCGCGAAGGCCGCATTTCGGTGGTCGACGAGCTGACGCTCGAAGCGCCGAAGACGAAGCTGCTGGCCGAAAAATTCAAGGCGATGGGTCTCGACTCCGTGCTGGTGATTACCGACACGGTTGACGAAAACCTGTACCTCGCGTCGCGCAACCTCGCCCACGTGGCGGTTGTCGAGCCGCGTTACGCCGACCCGCTGTCGCTGATCTACTTCAAGAAGGTCCTGATCACGAAGGCTGCGGTCGCCCAGATCGAGGAGTTGCTGTCATGAGCGAGATTCGCAAGAACGATCATCGTTTGATGCAGGTCCTGCTCGCGCCGGTGGTCTCCGAAAAGGCGACGCTGGTTGCCGACAAGAACGAGCAGGTAGTGTTCGAAGTCGCGCCGGATGCCACGAAGCAGGAAGTGAAAGCTGCGGTCGAGCTGCTGTTCAAGGTGGAAGTTGATTCCGTCAATGTGCTGGTCGCGAAGGGCAAAGCCAAGCGCTTTGGTCGCTTCATGGGCAAGCGCAAGGACGTGAAGAAGGCGTATGTCTGCCTGAAGCCCGGCCAGGAAATCAACTTTGAAGCGGAGGCCAAGTAATCATGGCAATCGTGAAAGTTAAGCCGACTTCGCCGGGCCGCCGCGCGATGGTCAAGGTGGTCAACAAAGAACTGCACAAGGGCAAGCCGTTTGCGGCACTGCTCGACACGCAGTCGTCGACTGCCGGCCGTAACAACAACGGGCACATCACCACGCGTCACAAGGGTGGTGGTCACAAGCATCACTATCGTGTCGTCGACTTCCGTCGCACGAAGGATGGTATTCCGGCAAAGGTCGAGCGTCTTGAGTACGACCCGAACCGTAGCGCGAACATCGCGCTGGTTCTGTACGCGGACGGCGAGCGCCGCTACATCATCGCTCCGAAGGGTGTCACCGTCGGTCAGCAACTGATGTCGGGTTCGGAAGCACCGATCCGCGCAGGTAACACGCTGCCGATCCGCAACATTCCGGTCGGTACGACCATTCACTGCATCGAAATGCTGCCGGGCAAGGGCGCGCAAATGGCGCGTTCGGCTGGCACGTCGGCGATGCTGCTTGCTCGCGAAGGCGTCTACGCGCAGGTTCGTCTGCGTTCGGGCGAAATCCGCCGCGTGCACGTTGAATGCCGCGCGACGATCGGTGAAGTGGGCAACGAAGAGCACAGCCTCCGTCAAATCGGTAAGGCTGGCGCGAACCGCTGGCGCGGCATCCGCCCGACCGTGCGTGGCGTTGCAATGAACCCGGTCGACCACCCGCACGGTGGTGGCGAAGGCAAGACTGCGGCAGGCCGCGATCCGGTGAGCCCGTGGGGCACGCCGACGAAGGGCTATCGCACCCGCAGCAACAAGCGCACGACGAGCATGATCGTCCAGCGCCGTCACAAGCGTTAAGGAGTAGGCAATGGCACGTTCTATTAAGAAAGGTCCGTTCTGCGACGCCCATTTGCTGAAGAAGGTTGAGGCGGCTGCAGCATCGCGTGACAAGAAACCGATCAAGACCTGGTCGCGTCGCTCGACGATCCTGCCGGACTTCATCGGCCTGACGATCGCCGTGCACAACGGCCGTCAACACGTTCCGGTGTATGTCACGGAAAACATGGTCGGCCACAAGCTTGGCGAGTTCGCACTGACCCGTACGTTCAAGGGTCACGCGGCCGACAAGAAGGCCAAGAAATAAGGGGCAATCAAGATGGAAGTGAAAGCAATTCATCGCGGTGCCCGCATCTCGGCGCAAAAAACGCGCCTTGTGGCTGACCAGATCCGCGGTTTGCCGGTCGACAAGGCGCTGAACGTTCTGACGTTCTCGCCGAAGAAGGCTGCGGGAATCGTGAAAAAGGTCGTGCTGTCGGCGATCGCAAATGCGGAGCACAACGAAGGCGCCGATATCGACGAGCTCAAGATCACGAGCATCTACGTCGACAAGGCAGCGTCGCTGAAGCGTTTTACCGCGCGCGCCAAGGGCCGTGGTAACCGCATCGAGAAGCAATCCTGTCACATCACTGTGACGGTCGGGAATTAAGGGGTCATACGATGGGACAGAAAATTCATCCGACTGGCTTCCGTTTGGCCGTCAGCCGCAATTGGGCTTCGCGTTGGTACGCGAACAACAACAATTTCGCGGCGATGTTGCAGGAAGACATCGGTGTTCGTGAATACCTGAAGAAGAAGCTGAAGAACGCGTCCGTCGGCCGCGTTGTGATCGAGCGTCCCGCAAAGAACGCGCGTATCACGATTTTCAGCTCGCGTCCGGGTGTCGTGATCGGTAAGAAGGGTGAAGACATCGAACTGCTGAAGTCCGAGCTGCAAAAGCGTATGGGCGTTCCGGTTCACGTCAACATTGAAGAAATTCGCAAGCCGGAAACCGACGCGCAACTGATCGCTGATTCGATCACGCAGCAGCTCGAGCGCCGGATCATGTTCCGTCGCGCGATGAAGCGTGCGATGCAGAACGCGATGCGTCTGGGTGCTCAAGGCATCAAGATCATGAGCGCAGGCCGTCTGAACGGTATCGAAATCGCTCGCACGGAATGGTATCGCGAAGGTCGCGTGCCGCTTCACACGCTGCGTGCAGATATCGACTACGCAACGTCGGAAGCAAAGACGACGTACGGCATCATCGGCGTGAAGGTGTGGGTCTATAAGGGCGATACGCTCGGCCGCAATGACGCACCGGTGGTCGAAGAAGTCGCTGAAGAAAAGCGTCCGCGCCGCAACGCACGTCCGGGTGGCGATCGCCGTCCGCGTCGTGATGGTGAAGGTGGTGGCCCGGCAGGTGCACGCCGTGGCGCTCCTCGTCGTACTGGCGGTGCCGGCGGCGACGGGAAGACTGGAGAATAACGATGCTGCAACCGAAACGCAGAAAGTATCGCAAAGAGCAGAAAGGTCGTAACACCGGCGTTGCTACCCGCGGCAACGCGGTGTCGTTCGGTGAGTTCGGCCTGAAGGCTGTCGGTCGCGGCCGTCTGACCGCGCGCCAGATTGAAGCGGCGCGTCGTGCAATGACGCGTCACATCAAGCGCGGTGGCCGCATCTGGATCCGGATCTTCCCGGACAAGCCGATCTCGACCAAGCCGGCGGAAGTGCGTATGGGTAACGGTAAGGGTAACCCGGAGTACTACGTCGCTGAGATTCAACCGGGCAAGATGCTGTACGAAATGGACGGCGTAACCGAAGAACTGGCGCGCGAAGCGTTCCGTCTGGCTGCAGCCAAGCTGCCGCTGAAGACGACGTTTATCGTACGTCAGCTCGGCGCCTAAGGAGCAAATGATGAAGGCTTCCGAACTTCACCAGAAAGATCAGGCCGCGCTCAACAAGGAGCTGTCGGACCTGTTGAAGGCGCAATTCGGCCTGCGCATGCAACTCGCGACCCAGCAGCTCACGAACACGAGCCAACTGAAGAAGGTTCGTCGCGACATCGCACGTGTGCGGACCGTCCTGACTGAGAAGGCGAACCAGAAATGAACGATTGCGTAAAAACCTCGCTCAAGCGGACGCTGGTCGGCAAGGTCGTCAGCAACAAGATGGACAAGACGGTTACCGTGCTGGTCGAGCACCGCGTGAAGCACCCGATCTATGGCAAGTACGTCGTGCGTTCGAAGAAGTACCACGCGCATGACGATGCGAACTCGTACAACGAGGGTGACCTCGTTGAAATCCAGGAAACTCGTCCGATTTCGAAGACGAAGGCTTGGGTTGTGGCTCGCCTGGTCGAGGCTGCTCGCGTCATCTAATGTCGCAAAGCTGTAGAAGTAGTTGAAATCGCAGTAAGTTTCGCTTGCAAGACCGGGATTATTTGATATAATCTCGGTCTTCCCTCTTTATGGGAGCCCCGTCGCGGGCGAAGTTGGTGGGGGAAGCGGTCCGGGCGCCAGCCTGTGCCGAAGGATTCACCGGATTGCGATGGCGGGTTTCGTTTGCCGTCGCTGCTGTTCTAACCCAAGCAGCCGATCGGCTGACGGGACCAAGACTGACCGGGAAGCACCATGGTGGTGTGACCGGATTAAGTTGGGAAAGATAAACCATGATCCAGACCGAAACTCGGCTTGAAGTGGCCGACAACACGGGTGCACGTGAAGTCATGTGCATCAAGGTGCTCGGCGGCTCGAAGCGTCGTTATGCCAGCATTGGCGACATCATCAAGGTGACTGTCAAAGAGGCAACGCCGCGCGGGCGCGTGAAGAAAGGCGAAATCTACAACGCCGTGGTGGTTCGCACCGCCAAGGGCGTGCGCCGTCAGGACGGCTCGCTGATCAAGTTCGACGGCAATGCAGCTGTGTTGCTCAACACCAAGCTCGAACCGATCGGCACCCGTATTTTCGGGCCAGTCACGCGCGAGTTGCGTAGCGAACGATTCATGAAGATCGTTTCGCTGGCGCCTGAAGTGCTGTAAGGAGTCGCGATGAACAAGATTCGCAAGGGTGACGAAGTTATCGTCATCACCGGCAAAGATAAGGGCAAGCGTGGCGTTGTGCTGGCCGTTCACGGCGAGACCGTGACCGTCGAGGGCATCAATCTCGTCAAGAAGCACGTCAAGCCGAACCCGATGAAGGGTACGACGGGCGGCGTGGAAGCCAAGACGATGCCGCTGCAAATTTCGAACGTCGCATTGGTCGACGCGAATGGCAACCCATCGCGTGTAGGCATCAAGGTCGAAGGAGACAAGAAAGTCCGTTTCCTGAAGACGACCGGTGCCGTGCTGAGCGCCTGACGCTGCGGAGTAAAAAATGGCTCGTTTGCAAGAGTTTTACAAAGAAAAGGTTGTACCCGGCCTCATCGAGAAGTTCGGTTACAAGTCCGTGATGGAAGTGCCTCGCATCACCAAGATCACCCTCAACATGGGTCTTGGCGAAGCCGTCGCCGATAAGAAGATCATCGAAAACGCCGTTGGCGATCTGACGAAGATCGCAGGCCAGAAGCCGGTGATCACGAAGGCACGCAAGGCAATTGCTGGCTTCAAGATCCGTCAGGGCTATCCGATCGGCGCCATGGTCACGCTGCGTGGTCAGGCAATGTACGAATTCCTCGACCGTTTCGTGACGGTTGCGCTCCCCCGTGTGCGCGACTTCCGTGGCGTGTCGGGTAAGGCGTTCGATGGTCGCGGCAACTACAACATCGGTGTGAAAGAGCAGATCATTTTCCCCGAAATCGATTACGACAAGATCGACGCACTGCGTGGGCTGAACATCAGCATCACGACGACTGCGAAGACTGACGACGAAGCAAAGGCTCTGCTCGCCAGCTTCAAGTTCCCGTTCAGAAACTGAGGTTACCGTGGCTAAACTGGCACTGATCGAACGTGAAAAGAAGCGTGCTCGCCTCGCCGCCAAGTACGCTCCCAAGCGTGCTGCACTGAAGGCAATCATTGGCGACACGAGCAAGTCGGAAGAAGAGCATTACGCAGCACGTCTGGAACTGCAGCAACTGCCGCGCAACTCTAACCCGACCCGTAAGCGCAACCGTTGCGCAATTACCGGTCGTCCGCGCGGCACGTTCCGTAAATTCGGCCTGGCGCGTAACAAGATTCGTGAAATCGCGTTCCGCGGCGAGATCCCTGGCCTGACCAAGGCGAGCTGGTAATAGGAGAAACATAAATGAGCATGAGTGATCCTATCGCCGATATGCTGACTCGCATCCGCAATGCGCAGATGGTCGAGAAGGTTTCGGTGACTATGCCCTCGTCGAAAGTCAAGGTTGCGATTGCGCAGGTCCTGAAGGACGAAGGTTATATCGACGATTTCGCAGTGAAGTCCGAAGGTGCGAAGTCGGAATTGAACATCGTGTTGAAGTATTACGCTGGCCGCCCGGTCATCGAGCGCATCGAACGCGTCTCGAAGCCTGGTCTGCGTGTGTACCGCGGCCGTAACGACATCCCCGTGGTCATGAATGGCCTGGGCGTGGCAATCGTATCGACGCCCAAGGGCGTGATGACGGACCGCAAGGCACGTGCAACGGGCGTTGGCGGCGAAGTCATCTGCTACGTCGCTTAAGGCCGAAAGGAGAGAAACATGTCTCGAGTAGGTAAGAGCCCGATCGCGCTGCAAGGCGCGGAAGTGGCCCTGAGCGCCGACAGCATCACTGTCAAGGGTCCGCTGGGTACGATTTCGCAGGCTGCCAACAGTCTCGTGAAAGTGGTGAACGACAACGGCACGCTGAAGTTCGAGCCGGTCGACGAAAGCCGCGAAGCGAATGCGATGTCGGGCACGATGCGCGCACTGGTTGCGAACATGGTGTACGGCGTGACGAAGGGTTTCGAGCGCAAGCTGACGCTGGTTGGCGTCGGTTATCGCGCACAGGCGCAAGGCGACAAGCTGAACTTGTCGCTGGGTTTCTCGCACCCGGTGGTGCACCAGATGCCGACTGGCGTCAAGGCAGAAACCCCGTCGCAAACCGAAATCGTGATCAAGGGGATCAACAAGCAACAAGTCGGTCAAGTCGCTGCAGAAGTGCGCGGCTACCGTCCGCCGGAGCCTTATAAGGGCAAGGGCGTGCGTTACGCCGATGAGGTTGTGATCCTCAAAGAAACGAAGAAGAAGTAAGGGTGCGCAATCATGGATAAGACTCAATCTCGCCTGCGCCGCGCTCGTCAGACGCGTATCAAGATCGCTGAGCTGCAGGTCGCGCGTCTCGCCGTGCATCGCACGAACACGCACATCTATGCGCAAGTGTTCTCGCCGTGCGGCACCAAGGTGCTCGCCAGCGCGTCGACGCTCGAAGCCGAAGTGCGTGCGCAACTGGCCGATCAATCGGGCAAGGGCGGCAACGTTGCTGCTGCAACCCTGATCGGCAAGCGCATTGCAGAAAAGGCTAAGGCTGCCGGCATCGAATCCGTCGCCTTCGACCGTTCGGGTTTCCGTTACCACGGCCGCGTGAAAGCGCTGGCTGATGCGGCGCGCGAAGCCGGACTCAAGTTCTAAGGGAAGAATTCGTCATGGCAAAGATGCAAGCTAAAGTTCAGGCTGACGAACGCGACGACGGCCTTCGTGAAAAGATGATTTCGGTCAACCGCGTGACCAAGGTCGTGAAGGGTGGCCGTATTCTCGGCTTCGCTGCACTGACCGTGGTTGGCGACGGTGATGGCCGCGTCGGTATGGGCAAGGGCAAGGCGAAGGAAGTGCCGGTCGCTGTCCAGAAGGCGATGGAACAGGCTCGCCGCAACATGTTCAAGGTGCCGCTGAAGAACGGTACCCTGCAACACGAAGTGCATGGTAAGCACGGCGCATCCACGGTTCTCCTCGCTCCGGCGAAGGACGGTACCGGCGTGATCGCTGGCGGTCCGATGCGCGCAGTGTTCGACGTGATGGGCGTGCAGAACGTCGTGGCCAAGAGCCACGGTTCGACGAACCCGTATAACCTCGTTCGTGCGACGCTCGACGGCCTGCGCAAGCAGTCCACGCCGGCCGACATCGCTGCGAAGCGCGGCAAGTCCGTCGAAGAAATTCTGGGCTAAAGGTGGACACCATGTCTGATAAAACTGTCAAGGTCCAGCTCGTCAAGAGCCTGATCGGCACCCGTGAATCGCACCGCGCAACGGTGCGTGGCTTGGGCCTGCGCCGACTCAACTCGGTTAGCGAGTTGCAGGATACGCCGGCTGTGCGCGGCATGATCAACAAGGTTTCGTACCTCGTTAAGGTCATCAGCTAAGCGGCTGACCAGGACTCAAGGAGTTGATAATGGAATTGAATAACCTGAAGCCGGCTGAAGGCGCGAAGCACGCAAAGCGTCGCGTTGGTCGCGGCATCGGCTCCGGCCTCGGCAAGACCGCTGGCCGTGGTCACAAGGGTCAGAAGTCGCGTTCGGGCGGCTTTCACAAGGTTGGCTTCGAAGGCGGTCAAATGCCACTGCAACGTCGCCTGCCGAAGCGTGGCTTCACCTCGCTGACGAAGGAATTCGTCGGTGAAGTGCGTCTCTCGGATCTGGAGAAGCTGCCGGTCGACGAAATCGATCTGCTGGCTCTCAAGCAAGCCGGCCTGGTCGGCGAACTGATCCGTAGCGCCAAGATCATCGGGACGGGCGAGCTCAAGCGCAAGGTCGTTGTGAAGGGTCTGGGTGCGACGAAGAGCGCACGCGCTGCCATCGAAGCAGCCGGTGGCTCGTTTGCCGAGTAACGCGCAAGTTATTTGCCGTCACTAGCATTTGCATCGGAGAAGGTACTTGGCTAACAGCCCGAGTCTCGCAAAACCCGGTCGCAGCGCGGCGAAGTTTGGCGATCTGCGTCGGCGAGCAGTGTTCCTGCTGCTGGCGCTGGTCGTCTACCGCATCGGCGCGCATATTCCGGTGCCGGGTATTGACCCGGACCAACTGGCGAAGCTGTTCCAAAGCCAGTCGGGCGGCATCCTTGGCATGTTTAACATGTTCTCGGGTGGCGCACTTTCGCGGTTCACCATTTTCGCGTTGGGGATCATGCCGTACATTTCGGCGTCGATCATCATGCAGTTGCTGGCGATTGTCTCGCCGCAACTCGAAGCGCTGAAAAAGGAAGGGCAGGCAGGTCAGCGGAAGATTACGCAATACACGCGGATCTTCACGGTCGTGCTGGCGACATTTCAGGCGTTCGGTATTGCCGTGGCGCTGGAAAATCAGCCTGGCCTCGTGATCGATCCGGGGATGGTATTCCGGTTGACGACGGTCGTGACGCTTGTGACCGGCACGATGTTCCTGATGTGGCTGGGTGAGCAAATCACGGAGCGCGGGCTTGGCAATGGTATCTCGATCATCATTTTTGGCGGTATTGCGGCGGGCTTCCCGAACGCAATCGGTGGTCTCTTTGAACTAGTGCGAACTGGCTCGATGAGTATCATCTCGGCGATTATCGTCGTCGCGCTGATTGCGGCTGTGACGTATCTGGTGGTGTTCATCGAACGCGGCCAGCGCAAGATTCTTGTGAATTACGCAAAGCGGCAGGTAGGCAACAAGATTTACGGCGGCCAGTCTTCTCATTTGCCGCTGAAGCTGAACATGTCGGGCGTGATTCCGCCGATCTTCGCATCGTCGATCATTCTCTTCCCGGCAACTATCCTGAACTGGTTCAGTTCGGGCTCGCGTACCAGCTGGTTCGCAGACACGTTGCACAATGTGGCCGAAGCCCTGAAGCCCGGTCAACCCGTGTACGTGTTGCTGTACGCGTTGGCGATCGTTTTCTTCTGCTTCTTCTACACCGCATTGGTGTTCAACAGCAGGGAAACGGCCGACAACCTGAAAAAGAGTGGCGCTTTCGTCCCTGGCATCCGCCCGGGCGATCAAACGGCGCGATATATCGACCGCATCCTTACGCGTCTCACGCTGGCCGGTGCGATCTACATCGTGTTCGTTTGCCTGCTGCCCGAATTTCTGGTGCTGCGCTGGAACGTGCCGTTTTATTTTGGTGGAACGTCGCTGCTGATCATTGTCGTCGTCACAATGGATTTCATGGCGCAGGTGCAGTCGTACGTTATGTCGCAACAGTATGAATCGCTGCTGAAGAAAGCTAATTTCAAAGGCGGCGGCGTCCCGATGCGTTGAAAGGACTTATGGCCAAAGACGATGTGATCCAGATGCAGGGCGAAGTAATTGAGAACCTGCCTAACGCTACCTTCAGGGTGAAGCTGGAAAACGGCCATGTCGTGTTGGGACACATATCCGGCAAGATGCGGATGCACTACATCCGAATCCTGCCGGGCGACAAGGTGACGGTTGAATTGACGCCTTACGATCTGTCGCGTGCGCGGATCGTGTTCCGGGCGAAGTGATTTGAAAAAAGGGTAATATCATGAAAGTGATGGCATCGGTTAAGCGCATTTGCCGCAATTGCAAGATCATCAAGCGCAAAGGCGTTGTGCGCGTGATTTGCAGCTCTGATCCGCGCCACAAACAGCGTCAAGGCTGAACGCCGCGCTTTTGCTTGCGCTTTTTGTTTGAGGAAAAACAATGGCTCGTATCGCAGGGGTTAACATCCCGAATCACCAGCATACTGAAATCGGCCTGACGGCTATTTACGGTATCGGTCGCACGCGCTCGCGCGACATTTGCGTCGCTGCTGGTGTGGCATTTTCGAAGAAGGTCAAAGACCTGACTGACGCAGACCTCGAAAAGCTGCGTGAAGAAGTCGGCAAGTTCATCGTTGAAGGCGATCTGCGCCGTGAAACGACGATGAACATCAAGCGCCTGATGGATCTCGGCTGCTATCGTGGCGTGCGGCATCGTAAGGGTCTACCCCTGCGCGGCCAGCGTACGCGTACGAATGCCCGTACGCGCAAGGGTCCGCGTCGTGCAGCGCAATCGCTGAAGAAGTAAGCGGAACTGACAGTTACAGGAAAACGTAATGGCTAAGGCTTCGAACAACTCCGCGGCGCAACGCGTTCGCAAGAAGGTCAAGAAGAACGTCGCCGAGGGCGTGGTTCACGTTCACGCGTCGTTCAACAACACCATCATCACGATCACCGACCGTCAAGGCAACGCGCTTGCCTGGGCAACGTCGGGTGGTCAGGGCTTCAAGGGTTCGCGTAAGTCGACTCCTTTTGCAGCTCAGGTCGCAGCTGAATCGGCTGGCCGCGTGGCGATGGAATACGGCGTGAAGAACCTCGAAGTGCGGATCAAGGGCCCCGGTCCTGGCCGCGAATCGGCGGTGCGCGCGTTGCATGGTCTTGGGATCAAGATCACCGCGATCTCCGACGTGACGCCGGTCCCGCACAACGGCTGCCGTCCGCCGAAGCGTCGTCGTATCTAAGACGACGGTTTCGCGAGCGCCTGTTGCCGCCTTGCGCGGCGGCGGGCTGCGCGCATTATTTAAATGACTAAGCCCACCGTTCGAACCAAAGGGTTCGGACTAGCGCGAGTGGAAGCATTCGCGTGATAAATCACAGAAGGAATCAACGTGGCACGTTATATCGGCCCCAAGGCCAAGCTGTCCCGCCGTGAAGGCACTGACCTCTTCCTGAAGAGCGCACGCCGCTCGCTCGCTGACAAGTGCAAGCTGGACAGCAAGCCCGGCCAGCACGGCCGTACCTCGGGCGCGCGTACGTCCGACTATGGCACGCAGCTGCGCGAGAAGCAAAAAGTAAAGCGTATCTACGGTGTCCTCGAGCGCCAGTTCCGTCGCTACTTCGCTGAAGCAGACCGTCTGAAGGGCAACACGGGTGAAAACCTGCTGCAACTGCTCGAGTCGCGTCTGGACAACGTCGTGTATCGGATGGGCTTCGGCTCGACGCGTGCTGAAGCACGTCAGCTGGTCGGCCACAAGGCGATCACGGTGAACGGCGTCGTGACGAACATCCCGTCGATGCAAGTCAAGGCTGGCGACGTCGTCGCCGTGCGCGAACAGAAGCGCAAGCAGGCTCGCATCATCGAGGCGTTGTCGCTCGCTGAACAAGGCGGCATGCCGAGCTGGGTCGCGGTCGACGCGAAGAAGTTCGAAGGTACGTTCAAGCAGAAACCGGAACGCAGCGACATCGCTGGCGACATCAACGAAAGCCTGATCGTCGAATTGTATTCGCGGTAATCGGATTGACGGCCGGGGCGCCCTGATTGCGTTGCGCAAGGGGGCGTCTCGGCTGTTTATTTTCAGGTTGTTACCGGTCAGCCTTATCGGTGTAACGAGCCGAGGGTATTGAAAAGGAAAACCTATGCAAACCAGTTTGTTGAAGCCCAAGATCATTGCAGTTGAATCGCTTGGCGAGAGCCACGCGAAAGTGGTCATGGAACCGTTTGAACGCGGTTATGGCCACACCTTGGGTAACGCGCTTCGGCGCGTGCTGTTGTCGTCGATGGTTGGCTATGCCCCGACCGAGGTGACGATTGCAGGCGTCGTGCACGAGTACTCGACGCTCGACGGTGTGCAAGAGGATGTGGTCAACCTGTTGTTGAACCTGAAGGGCGTCGTCTTCAAGCTGCATAACCGTGACGAAGTGACGGTTACGCTGCGCAAGGAAGGCGAAGGCGTGGTTACCGCCGGCGATATCGAACTCGCACACGATTGTGAAGTAATCAATCCGGATCACGTGATTGCGCATCTGTCGAAGGGTGGCAAGCTCGACGTGCAGATTAAGATTGAAAAGGGCCGCGGCTATGTGCCGGGCAATGTGCGTCGCTACGGTGAAGAGTCGGCCAAGATCATCGGCCGAATCGTGCTGGACGCGTCGTTTTCGCCGGTTCGTCGCGTGAGCTACGCGGTCGAAAGCGCTCGCGTCGAGCAGCGCACCGACCTCGACAAGCTCGTGATGAACATCGAAACCAACGGTGTGATTTCGCCGGAAGAAGCGATCCGCCAATCGGCGCGCATTCTGGTCGATCAGCTGTCGGTCTTCGCGGCGCTGGAAGGCACCGAAGCAGCGGCGGAAGCGCCGTCGCGCGCACCGCAGATCGATCCGATCCTGCTGCGCCCGGTCGACGATCTGGAACTGACGGTTCGTTCCGCGAACTGCCTGAAGGCCGAGAACATCTACTACATCGGCGACCTGATCCAGCGTACCGAGAACGAGCTGCTCAAGACTCCGAATCTGGGTCGCAAGTCGCTGAATGAGATCAAGGAAGTTCTGGCATCGCGCGGACTGACGCTCGGCATGAAGCTCGAGAACTGGCCGCCGGCAGGTCTCGACAAGTAAGCGGACAACTCGGTCGGGTGTAACCCGCGAATTGCACTGCTGCACTAGACTGGCAAAGACGCGGATTTTCCTTTAAAATCCGCGTCTTGTCTTTTTTAACTACCGGCCCGTGCGCTCACTGTGTGCTGCCAATGCTGCAGAACGAGTGCGATAGAAGAGCTGGACCAAAACTTTGAACTGAAGGAATTAACATGCGTCACCGTCATGGTCTGCGGAAACTGAACCGCACGAGCAGCCACCGTCTGGCAATGCTCCGTAACATGTCCAACTCGCTGATCGAGCACGAAGTCATCAAGACCACCCTGCCGAAGGCGAAGGAACTCCGTAAAGTCGTCGAGCCGTTGATCACGCTCGGCAAGAAGCCGTCGCTCGCAAACCGTCGTCTGGCTTTCAACCGCCTGCGCGACCGTGACTCGGTCACGAAGCTGTTCGACGTGCTCGGCCCGCGCTACGCAAACCGTCCGGGCGGCTACCTGCGCGTGCTGAAGTTCGGCTTCCGCGTCGGTGACAACGCGCCGATGGCACTGGTCGAACTGCTCGACCGTCCGGAAGTTGAAGAAACGGAAGTGCAAGAAGCTGAGTAAGCTTTTTGGTTTCGACGAAAAGCCAGGCGCATCGCCTGGCTTTTTTGTTTCTGTCGGCGATTTTTTCATCGATGCCGAAAGCCGTGTCGCGGTGACCAAATGCCGCGGCCGCGCCGCGGGGCGCTCTGCGGGGCGACATGGCCAGGTGATACGATATCGGGATCGAAATCCTGCGCCGCCGGAGCCTGGTGTGAGTGTGAATGTGACCTTGGTGCTGACGACGGTGCCGGATGTGGCCGTCGCGGAAAAGCTCGCCGCCGACGCGCTCGCCGCGCGCCTTTGTGCATGCGTCACGCAGCTGGGCAGCGTGCATTCGAGCTATCACTGGCAGGGCGCGATCGAAACCGCGCAGGAAATCCAGTTGCTGTTCAAGACCAGCGCCGCTCGCGCGCTCGAACTGGAACAATACCTTCAGGCTCACCATCCCTACGACACGCCGGAAATACTCTCCTGGCAAGCGACGGCCTCGGCCGCCTACGGCCAGTGGATCACTGCTGAAACCCAACGCCCTCTTCATGTTTAATGGTCTCGACCAGCGCGCGCGCGCTGCGCTGCGCACTGCATTCTTTCTGCTCGGCTGCGCGTTCCTCGCGCAACTCGCCACGCTCGCACGGGCCGCGGACGACTTCCTCGACCCGTCGGTCGCATTCCGGTTCAGTGCGACCGAGCAGCCTGGGCAAGTCGTCGTCACCTACAAGATTGCGGACGGTTACTACATGTACCGCGAGCGCTTCGCTTTCGCGACCCGGAATGGCACAGCGACGCTTGGCGAGCCTCAACTGCCCGACGGTCACGTGAAGTTCGATCAGACATTCAACAAGAATGTCGAGACGTATCGCGACGAGCTGACGATTCATATTCCGGTCAAGCAGGCTGCCGGACCGTTCGATCTCGCGGTGACGTCGCAGGGCTGCGCCGACGCTGGCATCTGCTACCCCCCGATGGAGCGCGTTTATCACGTGAGCGGCGTGGCGCTGCAGTCGGCTGGCGGCGCGGCAGCGGGTCCAACCGCGCAACAATCCGCGCACACTGAGGACGAGCCGTGGTACGAACGCGCGACCAGCGCCGACTACGCGCAGACGCTGCTACAGCGAGGCGGTTTCTTTGCGATCGTAGGGCTTTATTTTGTTGCGGGCGCAATTCTGAGCCTGCTGCCGTGCTCGTATCCGATGATTCCCATCCTGTCTGCGATCATCATCGGTGAGGGGGCGCGCGTCACACGTGGGCGTGGTTTTGCGCTGTCGCTCGCATATGTAATCGGGATGGCGCTCGTCTACACGGTGCTGGGCGTCGCGGCGGCACTCGTCGGGCAGAGTCTCGGCGCATGGCTGCAGAACCCGTGGGTGCTCGGCGCGTTCGGCGGCCTTCTGACGATTTTCGCGCTGCTGCTGATCGCTGGTGTGGATCTCGAACTGCCGCCGCGCTGGCGCGATCGGATGTCGAGCGTGTCAGCGGGACGCTCGGGCGGCAAATTTACCGCGGTCGCCGTGATGGGCGCGCTGTCGGCGCTGGTTGTCGGCGCCTGCATGACCGCGCCGCTTTTCGCGGTGCTCGCGTTCATCGCGCACACCGGCAATGCCGTGCTCGGTGGCGCGGCGCTGTTCTCGATGGGGATCGGCCTCGGGCTGCCGCTACTGATCATCGGCCTCGGCGCGGGCACGCTGCTGCCGCGCGCGGGCAAGTGGATGGACAGCGTAAAGGTGTTTTTCGGCGTGGTTTTGCTTGCCGCGGCGCTGTGGATCATTTGGCCGGTGCTCGGCGGCCCGGCGACGATGCTGTTGAGTGCCCTCTGGCTGCTGATCGCTGCGGTCGCCCTCGGCCTGTTTTCCAGGTCGGCCGCGGGTGGCTCGATATGGCACCGGCTAGGCCGGTCGGTCGGCGTCGTGATGGCGGTCTGGGCGGCCGCGCTTGTGATTGGCCTCGCCGCGGGATCATCGGACCCACTGCGCCCGCTGGCCGTGCTCGCTGCTCGCGCCGGCAGTCAGGCGGGCATCGCGAAAGATGGTTCTAGCGAGGCCGCAACGGCGTCGCAAAGCGATTTGACGTTCGCACCGGTTCGTTCATCGGCGCAGCTTGACCAGGCCGTCAAAACGGCGGCACAGCCTGCCATGCTCGATTTTTACGCGGACTGGTGCGTGAGCTGCAGGGAAATGGAGAAATTCACCTTCAGCGACCCGCGCGTTCAGGCGAAGCTGAAGCAGATGAATCTGCTGCGCGCCGACGTCACTGCGAACAATACCGACGATCAGGCGCTGCTCAAGCGCTTCAACCTGTTCGGGCCGCCGGGGATTATTTTCTTCGATCAGGATGGCAAGGAGGTGCTGCGGGTGGTCGGCTACGAATCGGCGGATAAATTCCTGCGCACACTGGATCGAGCGAGCGCGTCGGGGGTGTAATCGAACGCCGGGGGGGCGTTGCAGGCCGCGGCGGCGAGAATGAGCAGCACAAAAAAACGGAGGCGAAACCCTAAGGTTCGCCTCCGTTTTCTTCTCACGGCAGCCGCGTGCCAAGCCTCGTGCTGATTTATTTCTGCGAACGCAGGATCTTCGCGGCATCTAGCGCGAAATACGTCAGCACGCCGTCCGCGCCGGCACGCTTGAACGCCAGCAGCGATTCCATCATGACCTTGTCGTGATCGAGCCAGCCGTTCTGCGCGGCGGCCTTCAGCATCGCGTATTCGCCGCTTACCTGGTACACGTAGGTAGGAAACTGGAACTCGTCCTTCACGCGACGCACGATGTCCAGATACGGCATGCCCGGCTTGACCATCACCATGTCCGCGCCTTCATTGATGTCGGCCTGCACTTCGCGCAGCGCCTCGTTCGAATTGGCCGGGTCCATCTGGTAGGTCATCTTGTTGCTCTTGCCGAGGTTCGTCGCCGAACCGACGGCATCGCGGAACGGGCCGTAGAACGCTGAAGCGTACTTCGCCGCATACGCCATGATGCGCGTGTGGATGTGGTCCTCGCTCTCGAGCATTTCGCGGATCGCACCGATGCGGCCGTCCATCATGTCCGACGGCGCGACGATATCGACCCCGGCTTCCGCCTGCGCACGCGCCTGCTCGACGAGGATCTCGACGGTCTCGTCGTTCATCACGTAGCCAGCTTCGTCGAGCACGCCGTCCTGACCGTGGCTCGTGTACGGATCGAGCGCGACGTCGGTGAGTACGCCGAGCTCCGGAAAATTCTTCTTCAAGTCACGCACCGCGCGCGGGATCAACCCCGCCGGGTTGGCCGCTTCGCGGCCGTCGGGCGTCTTCAGCGAGGGCTCGATCGCGGGAAACAGCGACAGCACTGGCACGCCCAGTTCGACGCACTGCTCCGCGACGCCCATGAGCAGATCGACCGACACGCGCTCGACGCCCGGCATCGACGGCACGGCTTGTCGAACGTTGGTGCCTTCGACGATGAATACGGGGTAGATCAGGTCATTAGTGGTGAGGATGTTTTCGCGCATCATGCGGCGCGAGAAGTCGTCACGGCGCATGCGGCGCGGACGGTAGTGCGGGTAGAAGCTCATATCGAATCGAAGATCGTGGATAGGTGGAGTGGACAAATGGCACCTGGCTCCGCTCCCGGAAACTTTTCGAGACAATGGTATATCATACCGATCGAGCAAGGCGCCTAGCGCTGACCTCCCCGCTTCTCCTCCCTGAGCGGGTGCCTGTCGTTTTTCGATTAGGCTGTTTGACCCGCCGTTCAAGCGGCGGGTTTTTTTATGGGTGGCCAGAAATGCGCTCTGATACGGGTATTCAATGCGACTCCCGCGTCACACGCGCGGCGGGACTCGGGCATCGACAGTGACTCAGCCCGCGGCCGGCTTTTCACCTGCTTCGTCCACTGCGCCCGGGATCAGCCAGCTCTCGATCAGTTCATGCGCTTCGTCTAGGCCCGTGCGTTTGAGCGCGGAAAAGAGCTGTGCGCTCAACTCACCGCGATAGCCCGCCGCCCGATATTCGGCGAGTCCCTTCTGCGCGGTGCGCAATGCGTTCGTGCTTTCCTGCCGCGTCAATTTGTCGCATTTGGTGAGCAGCGTATGGATCGGCTTGCCGGTCGGCGCGAACCACTCGATCATGCGTCGATCGAGATCCGTCAGTGGGCGGCGCGAATCCATCATCAGGATCATGCCGCGCAGTTGCGAGCGCGATTGCAGATACGAAGACAGCAGCGCTTCCCAGTGCGCCTTCGCCGCTCCCGGCACTTCCGCATAGCCGTAGCCCGGCAGGTCGACCAGATAGCCGGCCGGTTCATCCGGCTTGCCAACCGAAAAATAATTGATGTGCTGCGTGCGGCCAGGCGTCTTACTCGCGAACGCGAGTCGCTTCTGATTGCAGAGCACGTTGATCGCCGTCGACTTGCCTGCGTTCGAGCGTCCCGCGAAAGCGATCTCGGGCTGCGCGGTGGCCGGCAGGTCACGCAGATGATTGACGGTGGTATAGAAGCGGGATTCGTGGAGCAGGAAGGGCATGGTGGAAGCCAGATTGGAGACGCCGCGGGGCCCGCAGCGGGAACGGGGTCAAGCCCGACTGGCGTCTAAGCGATTAGCGAGTTATTGTACAATACGATGGTTTACTGAATACCTTGGGAGCCCGCCCCACGTGCCTTGGCGGCTCCTGGCGGTCACTCGGTCGCCGTCGTCGTACTTTGCAGAACCTCTAAAATCCCACAAGACGAGACAGGGTGTGCGAATGAATCGACTGTGCAAGACTCTGATGGTGCTTCATGTAACGGCAGGTCTTTCAGGTTTGGCAATTCAGGCACGAGCAGCAGATCCGGCAAAGCCGGACATCAATCGGGGGCAGGCAATCGCGGTACAAGTGTGCGCGTCATGTCACGGGGCAGACGGCAACAGTGCCGGCGGTGCATATCCGAAGCTGGCGGGCCAGCATCCGGAGTATCTCGTCAAGCAGCTCAGAGATTTCAAGACGCAACCGGGCGCCAAACAGGCCGCGCGCAATAATGCGATCATGGCAGGCATGGCTGCCGCGCTCTCCGATCAGGACATGATCAACGTTGCGGCTTACTTCTCGACGCAGACACCCAAGCCGGGCTATGCGCACAATAAGAACACGGTCGCGGTGGGGCAGCAGATCTATCGCGGTGGGATTGCCGACCGGGGCGTGCCGGCCTGCGCGGCCTGCCACGGCCCCACGGGACAGGGCATTCCGATCCAGTATCCGCGCCTGTCGGGACAGTGGGCCGAGTACTCGGTGACGCAGCTGACCGCGTTCACGCAAGGTCCGGGCGCTCGTAATAACAGCGACGCGATGCATGCGATAGCATCACGTTTGTCGGACAACGAGATCAAGGCGGTTGCCGACTACATCGCGGGTCTGCATTAAGCGGTTCGCCTGCGCGAGTCCAACCGGCCCGGCGAGGTCGGTGAAAAACAAGAAAAGGGTGAGGGTGTCGTAGCTGCGACAGCCCTTCACCCTTTTTTGCTGTTCAGTCGGAGTTTGAATGAGCGTCACCACGTCGGGTCTGCAGTCGAAGTCGGGCAATCGCGTCATGCGCAGCACCATCGAGCTCCTGAGCTCCATGCGTTTCGCCATTGCGCTGCTCGTGATTCTGTCGATCGCCAGCATCATCGGTACCGTCCTCACGCAGGACGATCCATATCCCAACTACGTCAACCAGTTCGGTCCGTTCTGGGCGGACATCTTCCGCGCGCTGAGCCTGTATACGGTGTACAGCTCGTGGTGGTTCATGCTGATTCTTGGCTTCCTGATGGTGTCGGTGTCGCTATGCGTGATCCGCAATGCGCCGAAGATGCTCGCCGATGCGAAGAGCTGGAAGGACAAGGTTCGCGAAGGCAACCTGCGTGCGTTCCATCACAAGGGCGAGTTCGCCATGCACGGCACGCGCGCGCAGACTGCGGCAGTGCTCGCGAAACTGTCGGCGAAGCTCGGCTACAAGTTCGTCACGCGTGAGTCGGACGGCGCGACGCTGATCGCCGCGAAGCGTGGCGCGCTGACGAAGTTCGGCTACATCTCCGCGCACATTGCGATCGTCGTGATCTGCCTCGGCGGCCTGCTCGACAGCAATCTGCCGATCAAGCTGCAAATGTGGCTGTTCGACAAGTCGCCGATCAACTCGAACACCGCGATCAACGAGATTTCGCCCGACCATCGGCTGTCGGAGTCGAACCCGACGTTCCGCGGCTACGCGTGGGTGCCCGAGGGGCAGCACGTGTCGACCGCGATCCTGAATCAGCCCAACGGTTCGCTGATCCAGGACCTGCCGTTTTCGATCGAACTGAACAAGTTCATCGTCGATTACTACACGACCGGCATGCCGAAGCTGTTCGCGAGCGACATCGTCGTGGTCGATCACAAGACCGGCGCGCGCGTGCCGGCGCGCGTCGAGGTCAACAAGCCGTTCGAATACGACGGCGTGTCGATTTATCAATCGAGCTTCCAGGATGGCGGCTCGCAGATGCAGATGACCGCGTTCCCGATGTCCGGCCCGAGCGCGAAGCCCGCGCCGTTTGGCGGCACGATCGGCGGCAGCGCGCCGCTGAGCTCCGCCACGCCGCTCGCCGATGGCCAGACCGTCGAATTCACGGACTTCCGCGCGATCAACGTCGAAAACATCTCGAACGCCAATGGCCAGAACGATGCGCGCGGGGTCGCCGCGCAGCACTCGCTGAAGGAAGCGTTCGACGACCGTCTCGGCTCCGGCGCGAAATCCTCGAAGCCGCTCGATCTGCACAACGTCGGCCCGTCGGTGCAATACAAGATTCGCGGCAAGGACGGCCAGGCGCGCGAGTACAACAACTACATGCTGCCCGTCGACGTCAACGGCGAGAAGATGTTCCTCGCCGGCATGCGCCTGAATCCAGACGATCCGTTCCGCTACCTGCGAATTCCCGCCGACAGCGGCGGCACGCTGAAGGAATGGATGAACCTGCGCGCCACGCTCGAAGACCCGAACCAACGCGCCATCGCCGCTCATCAGTTTGCGCAGCGCTCGGTGCCAGGCTCGAACGCGGAGTTGCAGCAGCATCTGGAGGAAAGCGCGCTGCGCGTGCTGACCCTTTTTGCGGGCGCGGACGCCAGCATGAAGATGCCGAACGGCGAAACGCTCGGCGGCTTCCAGGCGGTGGCTGGCTTTATCGACCGCTCGGTACCGAAGGGCGAGCAGGAAAAGGCCGCGGGCTTGCTGCTTCGGATGCTCGAAGGCGTCACGTGGGACTTGTGGCAACTGTCGCGCCAGCGGCTCGGCGAGCCCGCCGCGCCGGCCAATGCCGACACGAGCCGCTTCATCCAAAGTTCGCTTAATGCGATATCCGACAGCTTTCTGTATGGATCGCCGGTCTATTTGCAGCTTGACTCATTCAAGCAGGTGCAAGCTTCGGTATTTCAGTTGACGCGCGCGCCGGGCAAAAAAGTCGTGTATCTTGGCAGCCTGCTTCTCGTATTGGGCATCTTCTCGATGTTCTACGTCCGCGAACGCCGTCTGTGGTTCTGGCTGAAGGATACGGACCACGGCACGAACGTCGTGATGGCGATGTCGAGCGCGCGTAAGACGCTAGACTTCGAGAAGGAGTTCGTCCAGACGCGCGACGCCGTGAGCGCCGCACTGGGCGCGAAACTCATCGAAGCTGCCGATACCACCCCGGCCGCTCAGGCCGCAGCCCCGTCGGCAAGCTCACAGGATTCGACCCGGTAAGATCATGGACTTGACTCAGGTTTCCTCCTCCTCTGCTTCACGCGCCGACAAGGCGTTTGCGAGCAGCACGCCCGAACTCCAGCAATTCGACGAACGGCCGTTCCTGAAACGCCTGGGTATCTTTGACTGGCTGTTCGCGCTCGCGCTGGTCGGTGGCGCCGGGTTCGCGCTGTCGCGCTATTACCCGTTCATGAATTACTACGACAAACTGGTGCTGGCCTGCTCGGTGCCGGTTTTCGTGGTGCTGGGCTGGCGCTGGAAGCCGGTGCGTCCGCTGATGGTGGGAATCGCCGCGCTGTCCCTGCTTGCGATCCAGATATACCAAGGCGATCTGAGCCGCGCCGACAACGCGTTCTTCCTCAAATATTTCCTGTCGAGCCAGTCCGCGATCCTGTGGATGAGCGCGCTGTTCGTCTTCGCGACCGTGTTCTACTGGATCGCGCTGCTGTCGCGCTCGCCGACCGGCGCCGCGATCGGCTCGAAGATGACGTGGGTGGCGGTGCTGATGGGCTTCGTCGGCATGATGGTGCGGTGGTACGAGTCGTACCTGATCGGCTCGGACGTCGGCCATATTCCGATTTCGAACCTGTATGAAGTATTCGTGCTGTTCAGCCTGATCACCGCGCTGTTCTATCTGTACTACGAGCAGCACTACAACACGCGCGCGCTCGGCGCGTTTGTGCTGCTCGTGATCAGCGCGGCCGTCGGCTTCCTGATGTGGTACTCGGTTTCGCGCGACGCGCAGCAGATCCAGCCGCTCGTGCCGGCGCTGCAAAGCTGGTGGATGAAGATTCACGTGCCGGCGAACTTCATCGGCTATGGCAGTTTCGCGCTGTCGGCGATGGTCGGCGTTGCATATCTGGCGAAGGAACGCGGCGTGCTCGCGGATCGTCTCCCGGCGCTCGACGTGCTCGACGACGTGATGTACAAGTCGATCGCGGTCGGCTTCGCGTTCTTCACGATCGCGACGATTCTCGGCGCCCTGTGGGCCGCGGAAGCGTGGGGCGGCTACTGGAGCTGGGACCCCAAGGAGACGTGGGCGCTGATCGTCTGGCTGAACTACGCGGCCTGGCTGCACATGCGTCTGATGAAGGGCCTGCGCGGCGCGGTCGCCGCATGGTGGGCGCTGACCGGCCTGCTGGTCACGAGCTTCGCGTTCCTCGGCGTGAACATGTTCCTGTCGGGCTTGCATAGCTACGGCAAGCTGTAAGATCCGCCGCGCTGAACCGACTAAGAACCGCCGCGTGCTTTTGCACCGGCGGTTTTTTCATGGCGGACGGAATATTCGTCGCGCCCCGGTGTTCACCCATCAAGCACCTGAGCAGGTACCCGTGGATGACAGGCGCCCCCAAACGGGCGATCATCAATATGGCACCGCAACGCGCACGACGCGGCGGGCCGGCAAGGAGCAGCACGATGTGGATCAAGCGAAGCGACAGAATTCAACTGACCGGGGATGACATCGCGCGCAGCGAAATCGCGCCGCGGCACGTGTTCGAGAACCGCCGACGCATCCTGCAGGCAGCCGGCGCGGTGGCGCTCGGCAGCCTGATCGGCGTGAGCGGCGAGGCGCTCGCGACATACTCGTCCCCCGATCCGAAGGCGCAGAAGCTCGCGGCGAAAACCAACACCAGGTTCGTCGCGCTCGACAAGATCACGCCGTACAAGGACATCACCACCTACAACAATTTCTACGAGTTCGGCACCGACAAATCCGACCCCTCGCAGCACGCGGGCACGCTGCGGCCGCATCCGTGGAAGGTGAGCGTAGAGGGCGAGATCAAGAATCCGAAGGTCTACGACATCGACGACCTGCTGAAGCTCGCACCGCTCGAGGAACGTGTGTACCGGCATCGCTGCGTCGAAGGCTGGTCGATCGTGGTGCCGTGGATCGGCGTCTCGCTTTCCGAGTTAATTAAACGCGTCGAGCCGACCGGCAATGCGAAGTACGTGCAATTCATCACGCTCGCCGATCCATCGCAGATGCCCGGGCTGTCGCAGCCCATACTCGAGTGGCCGTACTCCGAAGGCCTGCGGATGGACGAAGCGATGCATCCGCTGACGCTGCTGACGATGGGCCTCTACGGCCAGGTGCTGCCGAACCAGAACGGCGCGCCGATTCGCGTCGTGGTGCCATGGAAGTACGGCTTCAAGAGCGCGAAGTCGCTCGTGAAGATCCGTTTCGTCGACAAGCAGCCGCCGACCAGCTGGAACACGTACGCGTCGAACGAATATGGGTTTTATTCGAATGTGAATCCGAATGTCGATCATCCGCGCTGGAGCCAGGCGACCGAACGGCGCATCGGCGAAGACGGCTTTTTTACGCCGAAGCGCAAGACGCTGATGTTCAACGGTTACGGCGATCAGGTTGCATCGCTCTATCAAGGCATGGACCTGAAGAAGAACTTTTAAGGCGAGCGCGATGGCTTCCGATACGCAAACTGTCACCCGCAGCGCGCCTGCGACACGGCGCACGGCGCCGATGTCGGCGGCCAGGCGGCGGGCCGCGGGCAGCGCGCTCTGGGTCGTACCGGCGAAAGTCGCGGTCTTCGTCGCGGCGCTCTATCCGCTCGCACGCCTCGTGCTGTTTGGCCTGACCGACCGGCTCGGCGCGAATCCGATCGAATTCATCACGCGCTCGACGGGCCTGTGGACGCTCGTGTTCCTGTGCATCACGCTAGCGGTGACGCCGCTGCGCCGTCTGACCGGCGTCGCCGCGCTCGTGCGTTTCCGCCGGATGGTCGGGCTCTTTACGTTCTTCTACGCGACGCTGCATTTCACCACGTACCTGTGGTTCGACAAGTGGTTCGATGTGGCGGAGATTCTGAAGGACATCGGCAAGCGGCCGTTCATCACGGTGGGCTTCGCCGCGTTCGTGCTGCTGATCGCGCTTGCGGTGACGTCGCCGCGCGCAATGGTGCGCAAGCTCGGACGTCGCTGGCAGACGCTGCATCGCGCGATCTACGCGATCGGCGCGCTCGCGATCCTGCATTTCTGGTGGATGAAGGCGGGCAAGCACGATCTGCTGCTGCCGGAGATTTACGGCGCGGTGATGATTGCGCTGCTGGGATGGCGGCTGGTGGTCTGGATACGCGAGCGAAGGATGACGACGCGCCGACGGTGATTGCGCGAAACTTTCGCGTCACGCACGCGGCTGCAAAGAAAAATGGCGATGCCGAGGAGGCATCGCCATTTTTTTCGTTGCTGCGCTTTATTTACCGTTGGCTGTACAGCCAGCTCTGACGTTTACGCCGGCAGAATCGCTTCGCCCGCAAACAGCTGCCTGATCTCTTCGCGTGCGCGGACTACGTGCGCTTGTGTACCATCCACCATCACCTCGGCGGCGCGCGCACGGGTGTTGTAGTTCGAGCTCATCACGAAGCCATAGGCACCGGCCGAACGGATCGCGAGCAGATCGCCGGGTTCGACAGCGAGCAGCCGTTCGCGGCCGAGCCAGTCGCCGCTTTCGCAGACCGGGCCGACCACGTCATAGACGTGCGCAGGGACGTCGCGCTTCACGACCGGCTCGATTGCGTGATACGCGTCGTACATCGCGGGGCGTGCGAGATCGGTCATCGCCGCGTCGACGATCGCGAAGTTCTTGTCCTCGCCCGGCTTCAGAAACTCGAGACGCGTGAGCAGCACACCCGCGTTGCCGACCAGCGAGCGACCCGGCTCGAAATAGACTTCGCGGTGACCGTGGCCACGCGCTTCGATGCGATCGAGCACCGTGCGCACGAACTCGCCGATTTCCGGCGGCGTTTCGTCGTCGTAGGTGATGCCGAGGCCACCGCCGACGTCGATATGGCGAATCGACACGCCGTCCTGCTCGATCTGCTCCACGAGCTCCAGCACTTTGTCGATTGCGTCGAGGTAAGGCGCGACTTCGGTGATTTGCGAGCCGATATGGCAGTCGATGCCGACCACCTCGAGATTCGCCATCGCCGCGGCCGCCTGATAAGTGGCGCGTGCATCTTCGAACGCGACGCCGAACTTGTTCGTCTTCAGGCCGGTGGAAATGTACGGATGCGTTTTCGCGTCGACGTCGGGATTCACGCGCAGCGACACCGGCGCCTTCTTGCCCATCTCGCCCGCCACAGCGTTGAGTCGATCGAGCTCGGGAATCGATTCGACGTTGAAGCATTTGACGCCCGCCGCGAGCGCGTCGCGCATTTCGCTCGCCTGCTTGCCGACGCCCGAAAACACGGTGTTTTCCGCTTTGCCGCCGGCCGCGAGCACGCGCGCGAGTTCGCCGCCTGACACGATGTCGAAGCCCGCGCCGAGGCGCGCGAATACGTTCAGCACCGCGAGATTGCTGTTGGCCTTGACGGCCACGTGCACGCTCGCGCGACGCCCGGCGCAGGCGCCCGCATAGGCGTTCCACGCCGCGGTGAGCGCGGCGCGCGAATAGACGTACAGCGGCGTGCCGAACTGCTCGGCGAGGGAAACGGCGGACACGCCTTCGGCGTGCAATACGCCGTCGACGTAGTCAAATGCGGATCGAGTCATGCGAAAGTCTTATTGAGCGGAAGGGA
This sequence comes from Paraburkholderia sp. EG304, assembly GCF_046543485.1. Lineage (NCBI taxonomy): Bacteria > Pseudomonadati > Pseudomonadota > Betaproteobacteria > Burkholderiales > Burkholderiaceae > Paraburkholderia > Paraburkholderia sp. EG304. The sequence goes on from NZ_JBKGUA010000016.1 coordinate 48,009, forward strand.
CGGCAGAGGCGGGCAGCGGTACTGCGGGAGCCGATGCCGCCGAAGCGGGCGGCGTCTTGAGTTGGTCTTCGGGGGCGAGCGTGAGCGGCGTGCCCGAGGTGTCCGGGATCGAATCCGCGTCGGCCGCGCTGCCGGTAGCCGGTTGCGTTTGATCGGTCGACGGCGTTTGCGTGCGATGAGCCGGCGGGGCAGGCAGCGGCGGTACGGTTGGCAGATAGAGCGCGCCGCGTTGGCCGCAGCCGGTAAGCGCACAACCTGCGAGAATGGCTAAAACCGCTACAATCGCGCGGCCGGGCGCTGCCGCGCGCATCCGAGTTACGACTCGCATGACTGTCCCTGAATGAATAATCGATGGAGTTTAGCATGTCCGATAGTGATTACCTGACCCGTGCGGAAGCCGTACTGGCCGCCATCGAGAGCGCGCTCGACGACATCGACGCCGACATCGAACTCGAGCGCAGCGGCAACGTTCTGACGCTCGAATTCGAGAACCGCACGAAGATCATCGTCAACCTTCAGCCCCCGATGAGCGAGATCTGGATCGCGGCGAAGGCCGGCGGTTTCCACTTCCGTTTCGTCGACGGCGAATGGCGCGACACGCGCAGCGGCTCGGAGTTTTTCGCGGCGCTGTCGCAGTATGCGACCGAGCAGGCTGGCGAGCCGGTGCAGTTCGCCGCGCAATGAGCACGGCGCAACAAGCGCGAAGCACGAGAGGCTCTCAAAACAAAACCGCCGCGTAATCAACGCGGCGGTTTTTTCTTTTCTAACGGTACGTCGACGCGGCCTCAGTGCCCGCGGAACAGATTCATGATGTCCTGCTTCTCCTGCTCGCCGACCTGTTCCGGCGCGGCGGCCGCGGCGCTCGCCTGGGCGTCGAGCGTCGCCTGACTGACGCCGACCGTTGCGATGAAACCGTGGCCCGGCGTGAAATCGTCGAAATAAAGTTCCGAGCCGATTTCGCTGACGTCGTCGGGGCGTGCCATCTTGTACTCGGGCACGCCCTTCAGCGCGCGTCCCATGTACTCGATCCACACCGGCAGCGCGAGGCCGCCGCCGGTTTCCTTGTCGCCGAGGCTGCGCGGATTGTCGTAGCCGATCCACGCGATCGCGGTGAGCGTGTGCTGATAGCCGGCAAACCACGCGTCGCGCGAGTCGTTGGTCGTGCCGGTCTTGCCGGCGAGATCGGTGCGCTTGAGCACGTTGCTCTTTGCGCCGGTGCCGTGCTGCGCGACGCTTTGCAACAGACTGTTCATCACATAGGCGTTGCGCGGGTCGATCGCATACGGCGCGTTTTGGCCGGCCACGAGCGGATGCGCTTGCGCGACGACGCCGCCGCGCTGATCGGTGACTTCCGCGATCAGGTAAGGATTGATCCGGTAGCCGCCGTTGGCGAACACCGAGAACGCGCCCGCCATCTGCAGCGGTGTCACGAGGCCCGCGCCGAGCGCCATCGGCAGATAGGCGGGATGGCGGTCCGCGTCGAAGCCGAAGCGCGTGATGTATTGCTGCGCGTACTTCGGGCCGATCTGATTCAGGATGCGGATCGACACGAGATTCTTCGATTTCTGCAGCGCGGTGCGCATCGTCATCGGACCGTCGAAGCCGCCGCCGTAGTTCTTCGGTTCCCACGCCTGGCCGCCGGTTTCGGCGGCGCTGAAAAAGAGCGGCGCGTCGTTGATGATCGTCGCGGGCCCAAGGCCTTTTTCGAGCGACGCCGAATAGATGAACGGCTTGAAGCTCGAGCCCGGCTGACGCCACGCCTGCGTCACGTGATTGAACTTGTTCTTGTTGAAGTCGAAGCCGCCGACCAGCGAACGGATCGCCCCGTCCTGCGGCACCACCGAGATGAACGCGCCTTCCACCTGCGGCAATTGCGTGATCGACCAGTCGCCCTCGTCGTTCTTCACGAGCCGCACGATCGCGCCGGGCCGGATGCGCTGATTCGGCTGCGCGCGCGGGCCGAGCGCGAACTGCGCATAGCGCAGGCCATCGCCCTGAATCGTTGCGACGTTGCCGTCGATGAAGGCCGCCTGCACCTCCTTCGGGCTCGCCGCCGTGACGACGGCCGCGATGATTTCGCCGTTGTCGGGATGCTCGAGCAGCGCGTCGTCGATGGCCTGCTCGCGCTCGTCGGCGTCGGCCGGCAGATCGATGAACGCCTCCGGGCCGCGATAGCCGTGACGGCGCTCGTAGTCCATCAAGCCTTTGCGCACCGCGTGATAGGCGACGTCCTGATCGGCCGAGTCGATCGTGGTCACGACGTTCAGGCCGCGCGTGTAGGCTTCCTCGCGATATTGCGCGTACATCATCTGCCGCACCATTTCCGCGACGTATTCCGCGTGCACGCTGTACTCCTTGCCCATGCCCTTCACGACGAGCCGCTGCCGGCTCGCCTCGTCGTACTGTTCCGGAGTGATGTAGTGCAACTCGTACATGCGCTGCAGGATGTACTCCTGGCGCACCTTCGCGCGCTTCGGATTGACGACGGGGTTATACGCGGACGGCGCCTTCGGCAGACCGGCGAGCATCGCCGATTCGGCGAGCGTCAGGTCTTTCAGATCCTTGCCGAAGTACACGCGCGCGGCGCTCGCGAATCCATACGCCCGCTGACCGAGATAGATCTGATTCATGTACACCTCGAGAATCTGATCCTTGCTCAGCTTCGACTCGATCTTGTACGCGAGCAGCATCTCGTAGATCTTGCGCGTATAGGTTTTCTCGCTGGACAAAAAGAAATTGCGCGCCACCTGCATCGTGATCGTGCTCGCGCCTTGCGTCGCATGGCCGTTGGTCAGCGCGACGATGCCGGCTCGCGCGATGCCGGTCAGGTCGACGCCGCCGTGTTCATAGAAGCGCGCGTCCTCGATCGCGAGGATCGCTTTCTTCAGGCTGTCGGGCACGTCCTGAATGTGCACGATGTCGCGCCGCTCCTCGCCGAATTCGCCGATCAGCACGTGGTCGGCCGTATAGATCCGCAGCGGCACTTTGGGTTGGTAGTCGGTCAGCGCATCGAGTGACGGCAGGTTCGGCGTTGCGACGACGAGCGCGTAGCCGAGCACCAGCGCTACGCACACGATGCCCGCCACTATCAACCCGACAAAGCCGAGGATCAGCTTCAGCCATAGCGGACGTTTGCGCTTTTTCGGCGCGGGCGGCGGAGACGTAGGAGACGTGGCTTGCATAGGAGTACCGGAAAAACAGTCCCGCGATTATAGCCGCCAGGGTTTTGCTGCTTTCGGAAGCCTTACGAATGGCGTGCAATCGGCACTCGCCAGGCGGCGCGGGAACGACTTCGCTGTAGTCCCAACTGTAGTCGCTTTGATGCCGCTCGGGGCGGCTTCGCAGCCGCGTTAGCCATTCGGCTGAATGTCGTTAGGACGCGCGTCTGCCGACAATGATCCCTCGTTATTCGCGTTCCGAGGGAGGACGGTATGGCTTATAAAAATTCATGGCTTCAGGCGGTGCGGGAGGGCCGGCAGCGTTTCGCCGCCGGCATCGACGTCGGTCCGCAAAACGTGCGTCTCGTGGTGGTGAGTCAACGCGCACGGGGTGCGCTGCATCTCGAACATATCAGCACGGTGCCGCTCGCGGCCGGCGTAATGGCGGGCGCGGAGATAGTCGATCGGCAGGCCGTTTCGCGGGCATTGCGCGATGCGTTCGCCGGCTTGCCGCGCGTATGCGCGACGCACGCGCTGCGCTGCGCGATGGCCGTGCCTTCGTCGGCCACGCTGACGACGACAGTGCCGCTCGCGCGGCTCGCCGCACAGAGCGACTGCGAGGCGGAGGACGGTGGCGTTGCGCTCGCCGGACTTGCGCCCGCGGTGATGGGCGAAGCGGAGCGTATCGCCGGGCTCGAGCGTCATGCGCTCGCGGTCGACTGGTACGTCGACGAGACGCCGTCGCCGCAGCGCTCGGTCAAGATCGCGGCGACCTCGCGTCAGCATCTGGAAGCGCGGATCGAATGCGCGGCGACCGCGGGCATTTCGTTATCCGCTATCGATGGCGAACCGCACGCGGCATTGCGCGCACTGCGCCATGCGGCGAGTCGCGAGCTCGACCCGAACGAACCATACGCGGCGGTGTGGGTCGGCACGGACGGCGTGTACGGCTGGAGTGTCGTCGATGGCGCGAACGTCGGCGAGATGCGCTATCCGGCGCCCGAGCATGCCGATCTCGCCGACGCGTTGCGCGATCTCACGCACGGGCCGGAGTTCGACTGCGCGCTGATCGGCGGCGAAATCGATCTGCTCGACGGCGTTGGCTTCTCGCTCGCCGATATCGGCGACGTGCTCGGCTGCTCGGCCCTCCCGTTCGAGTGCGCGCTGCTCGGCAGCCACGCGCGGCCGCTCGACGACGCGTTGCTGCACGAGCCGGCTGGCGCGGTGGCGTTTGGGCTCGCGTTGCGCGGGGTGCTGGAATGAGGGGCGTTCTGTCGTTTTCTTCTGGCGTGGCAGCGAGTCCCGATCGGGGTGATCAGCGTGCCGCTGTGCCGTGGCTCGGCGGCTTCAATTTGCTGCCGTATCGCAACGCAACGCGCGACTCGCGCGGCGCCGCTGCATGCGCGACTGGGCTGTGGCGGCTTGCGTCGGTGCCGCAGGCGTGTTGCTCGTCGCCGGTTGGCAGAGCTTCGCCGCGGCGCGGTTGGATGCGCGGCGCGCTGCGATCGAACAGGCGTTGGCCCCGCTCGCCGCGCCGCTCGCGGAGCACGCGAAGTTGTCGCGGGCTGAACAGGACCAACGCGAAGCCGCGGCGCGCGCCGCGAGTCTCGCGAAGCCGCTCGCGCATCTGCGGAATCTGCTCGACGCGCTGAGCTTCGAGCCCGGCGATCGCATCGTGTTGCGGCAGTTCCGGCAGCGCGAGTACGAGACCGAATTGCTGGCGACTTCGAGCGGCCATATCGCATCCGCTGAGTGGCTCAAGCGGCTCGGCGCAATCCACGGCGTGCAGGGTGCGGAGATGCGCGATTTGCGTCGGCCGACGGGGAAGGGCGGCGCGTCGACGGAACCGGCGATCGGCGGACCGGTGGAATTCGATGCGCGACTGCGCTGGGGCGATCCGCCGCCTCGGGCGACGCACGCGTCGAGGGCCGCACGAAAGGGAGGGGCGCGATGAGCACGACCTTTTTCGAGCCGGGCGGTGCGGCGCACGGCACCGCGGTTTTATCACGCTGGGTCAAGCGGGCGCGTATGCCGCTCGAGGCGTGGAGCTCGCGCCGTCGCTGGCTCGTCGCGGCGGCGATCGCTGCGCTCGTGTTCGGCTTCGGCGCGTACAGTTGGAACACGGCCGATCTCGCCGGACTGGAAGCGAGCCGCGCGGCGCTCGCGCTCAGTTCGCAGCGTCTCGCGGAGGCGCGGCACGTGCTCGCACAGCTGCCGTCGCTGCGCCGGGCAGCCGCGGCGATGTCGGCCACGGTGTCGAGCGCCACGCCGTGGAATTCCGCCGACGACGTGCGCATCGTCTCCGAGCTGGCTACGCAGAGCGGCGTCGCGTTGCTCGCAGTTGAACCGGGCGCGGCGAGCGGCGAGGGCGTCGAACGCAAGCGCGAGCTGCAGCTCACCGCGCTCACGGACTTCGTCCATCTGATGGCGTTTTTTCACGGGCTCGCGCAACTGCCGGTGCTGATCGTTCCCGCCGATGTGACCGTCAAGCAGGACGGCAAAGTTCTCGCGGTGGCCGCGACGCTGCAGGTGCACGACGCGCTGCGACCGGCGCCTGAGACCCCGGCTGCGAGCGCCGGCGTAAGCACTGACGCCGACGATGACGACGAAGGCCTCGTATTCTTCGATCCGTTCGCGAAGCCGCAGATCTCCGCGAGCGGCGAGCCGGGCGATGTTTCCGAGTTGCGCCTTATTGGTCTGCTGCGCGATCGTACCCGCGGGCTCGCCCTGCTCGACACACCAGACGGCACGACGACGGTCGCGGCCGGGCAGCAACTGGGCGTCGAGCGAGGCACGCAGCTCGACGCGCTCGGCATTACGCTCGCGAACGGCGGCGCGACGCGCACCCTGACGCTGACGCAGACGGAGGCGTCATGATGCGCATACTCAAACGATGGAGCGTGGCGAGATTGACGGGCGAACGCGAGGTCCGCGTCGTCGCCGGGCTGTGTGTCGGGCTCTACGCCGCAGCGACGCTCGGCGCGGGCGTCGCACGGGCAGCGACGCCACCGCTGCTGCCGCCGTTGCCGACTTACGCCGCGCTCGACGATCCAGCCGCATCGACCGAGACCGCCCTCGAGACAGCGCCGCTGCCGAGCGGCGGCATCGGTCAGGCAGCGAATCCGTTCGCCTACGTCTCTGCGTCAAGCGCGGCCCCAGAACCGGACACCCTTGAGCCGGCCCCGCGTGCCGCCGTCGCGCCCAACGCTTCCCCGGACGACGCCGCCAACGGCCCGAACCTGCCGCCGCCGCCAAAACAACCCGCGGCTCCGGCTCGCGACGACGGCGCCGGCACGCCCAGTCTGGAGGGCCCGCCGGTCCCGCTGCCGCCGCGGCCGCGCCTCGCCGACGCAGCGGCCGATGCCGACTCGGGCCTTCCCGCGGGCAACAAGCCGATCTCGCTGAACTTCCAGCATGCGCAACTGGGCGCGGTCCTGAAAGCGTTCGCCGAGTTCACCGGCCTGAACATTGTCGCCAGCGACAAGGTGCGCGGTGCCGTGTCGATACGGCTCGATCAGGTGCCGTGGCGCACCGCGTTCGACACGCTGCTCGATGTCAACAATCTGGCGATGGAGCGCCACGGCAACGTCATCTGGGTCGCGCCCGCCGCTGAACTCGCCGCGCGCGAACGTCAGCGCTTCGAAGCTCACGCGCGCGCCGCGGACCTCGAACCGCTCGCGAGCCGCACGTTCGAGCTGCACTACGCGCACGCAGAGGACGTGCGGCGCCTGCTGACCGGTTCCGGCACCCAGCGCGTGCTGTCCAAACGCGGCGCCGTCACCGCCGATCCGCGTACCAACCTGCTGTTCGTCACCGATCTCGCGGGGCGGCTCGAGCAGATCGCGGCGCTGGTCGCCTCCGTCGACCGGCCGACTCGCCAGGTGCTGATCGAGGCTCAGATCGTCGAAGGCGACCAGGGTTTTTCGCGCAATCTTGGGGTGCGGCTGTCGCTGGCCGGCACGAGCGCGGATGGTACGTCGAGGGGGCTGACGGGAGGAACGGACGGCACCGTGTACGATCTGTCGGCCCGTCCGATCTCCGGATTCGATGCCGCGACCGCTGGTCTCACGCTATTCGCCGCGCACGCGACACGGCTGCTGAATATCGAACTCTCGGCGCTCGAATCAGAGGGACATGGGAAAATCGTGTCGAGCCCGCGGGTCGTCACCGCCGACCGGATGAAGGCGATCGTCGAGCAGGGCACCGAACTGCCATATCAGGCGAAGGTCGGCCAGGGCGTATCTGGCGTGCAGTTTCGCCGCGCGACGCTCAAACTGGAGGTCGAGCCGCAGATCATGCCGGATGGCCGCGTAGTGCTCGATCTCGACGTCGCGAAGGACAGCGTCGGCGAGCAGACCGACGCCGGGCCCGCGATCAACACCAAGCACGTGCAAACGCGCGTCGAGGTCGAGGATGGTGGTACGGTGTCGATCGGCGGAATTTACGAGACCGATGACCGCGACGACGTCGAACGGGTGCCCATTCTTGGCAAAATACCGGTTCTGGGCGCGTTGTTCCGCCATCGGACTCATCGCGACGCGCGCAGCGAACTGGCGGTTTTCATCACGCCGCGCGTGGTGCGGGAAAATTAGGGCATATAGGGCACGCTTGCGCCGCCGTCCGTCGGCGGCGCGCAGGCTCGACAAGGCAGCCGCTTTGCCATTAAGCTGCGGCACGAACTACACCGGATTAGCCAGAGGACACCGTTGCAAGCGCGGGACGCACACGCCAATGTTTTTTTCGTAGGGCTCATGGGGGCAGGAAAGACCACTGTGGGTCGGGCGGTTGCGCGCCGTCTCGAGCGCCCGTTCTTCGATTCCGACCATGAAATCGAGGCGCGCACGGGCGCGCGCATTCCCGTGATCTTCGAGCTAGAGGGCGAAGCGGGCTTTCGCGATCGCGAAGCGAGCGTGATCTCGGAGCTGACCGCGCGCGACAATATCGTGCTCGCGACCGGGGGCGGCGCGGTGCTGCGGCCGGAAAACCGCGAAGCGCTGAAAAGCCGCGGCCTCGTGATCTATCTGCGCGCCAATCCGCATGACCTGTGGCTGCGCACGCGCCGCGACAAGAATCGTCCGCTGCTGCAAACGGAAGACCCCAAGGCGCGCCTCGAAGCGCTCTATGCAGTGCGCGACCCGCTGTACCGCGAATGCGCGCACTTCGTGATTGAAACCGGCCGGCCCTCGGTCAACGGGCTCGTCAACATGGTTCTGATGCAGCTCGAGATGGCCGGCGTCGCCAAACATCCTGCGTCATAATGGACCGTATGATTACCGTCAACGTCGAACTGGGCGAGCGCGCCTATCCCATTCATATCGGTGCCGACCTGATCGGCCGGACCGATCTGTTCAAGCCGCATATCGCGGGCAACTCAGTCACGATCGTCACCAACAGCACCGTCGATCCGCTCTACGGCGACAAGCTGCGCGCCGCGCTCGCGCCGCTGAACAAGCAGGTGTCCACGGTGGTTCTGCCGGACGGCGAAGCGCACAAGAACCTGCAGACGCTGAACCTGATCTTCGACGCGCTGCTCGGCTCGCGCGCAGACCGCAAGACCACGCTGATCGCGCTCGGCGGCGGTGTGATCGGCGACATGACCGGGTTTGCCGCCGCCTGCTACATGCGCGGCGTGCCGTTCATCCAGGTGCCGACCACGTTGCTGTCGCAGGTGGATTCGTCGGTCGGCGGCAAGACCGGCATCAACCATCCGCTCGGCAAGAACATGATCGGCGCGTTCTACCAGCCGCAGGCGGTGATCGCCGACATCGGCGTATTGCGGTCGCTGCCCACGCGCGAACTCGCGGCGGGCATTGCGGAAGTCATCAAGACCGGCGCGATCGCCGATGCCGGTTTCTTCACCTGGATCGAGGCCAATGTCGAGGCATTGAACCGCTGCGAGCCGGCGGCGTTGACCGAGGCGGTCAAACGTTCGTGCGAGATCAAGGCGTCGGTAGTGGCGCAGGACGAGCGCGAAGGTGGTCTGCGCGCGATCCTGAACTTCGGCCATACGTTCGGCCACGCGATCGAAGCCGGACTCGGCTATGGCGAGTGGCTGCACGGCGAGGCGGTCGGCTGCGGGATGGTGATGGCGGCGGATCTGTCCGTGCGCCTCGGCCATCTGGACGAAGCGTCGCGCAAGCGACTCGTCGACCTGGTGCTTGCCGCGCATCTGCCCGCGCGTGCTCCCGCGCTCGGCACGGATCGCTACGTCGAGCTGATGCAGATCGACAAGAAAGCAGAAGGCGGCACGATCAAGTTCATTCTGCTGAAGCGTTTCGGTGAGACACTGATCACCCGCGCGCCCGACGCCGAAGTGCATGCGACGCTGGCCGCCGCCGTCTAGATTCAACACGGCCCTGCAGCCACGCTTCACGCACCCGCGTCACGAGGCGCCGCCCATGTTTCGGAGAACCCGGTGACTGACAGGCGCAGCGACGATATCCAGCATGACGCGGCAAGCGCGCGCGCGGGCGCCGGGAACGGCGCCATCGGCGCCACGGCCATCGCCGCGGATGCCGCTGCCGCGGTGGCCGCACCCGCCGTCCCCGCGCCGACCCAGCAGGCGCTCGAAGCGCATCTCGCGCCGTACGCGGCGCATTCGAGCCAGTCGCGTGGACGTCGCTATGCGGAAACCGCGCCGAGCGCGCGCACCGAGTTTCAGCGCGACCGCGACCGCATCGTTCACTCCACCGCGTTCCGGCGGCTCGAATACAAGACTCAGGTATTCGTCAATCACGAGGGCGACCTGTTTCGCACGCGTCTTACCCATAGCCTCGAAGTTGCGCAGATCGCGCGCTCGGTCGCGCGTAACCTCCGCGTCAATGAAGATCTCGTCGAAGCGATTTCGCTCGCGCACGATCTCGGCCATACGCCGTTCGGTCACGCCGGCCAGGACGCGTTGAACGAATGCATGCGCGAGCATGGCGGCTTCGAGCACAATCTGCAGAGCCTCGCGGTCGTCGATGAACTTGAAGAGCACTACGGAGCATTCAACGGCCTGAACCTGTGTTTCGAGACGCGCGAGGGCATTCTCAAACATTGCTCGCGCGACAACGCGCGCCGGCTCGGCGAGTTGGGCGAGCGTTTTCTCGAAGGACGTCAACCGTCCCTCGAAGCGCAGATCGCCAACGTCGCTGACGAAATCGCGTACAACAATCACGATGTGGACGACGGTTTGCGCTCCGGTCTGCTGTCGCTCGAGCAACTCGCCGAAGTGGAGCTCTGGCAGACGCATTGTGAGGCGGCGCGCGGCGACTACCCGCAGATCGAAGGGCGTCGGCTGATTCACGAGACGGTGCGGCGCGTGATCAATACGCTGATTGTCGATCTGATCGAGACGACGCGGGCCAATCTCGCGCGCTACGCACCGGCGTCACTCGACGACGTGCGCGCGGCGCCCCCGCTCGTTGCGCACAGTGATGCGATCGCCGCGCAGGCCGCGGCGCTCAAGCGCTTTCTGTTCAGAAACATGTACCGCCACTATCGCGTGATGCGCATGGCCAACAAGGCACGCCGCGTCGTGGTCGGGCTGTTCGACGCGTTCACCGACGATCCGCGGCTGCTGCCGCCGGACTATCAATCGAGCGATGCGGCGCGCCAGCCACGTCTGATCGCGCATTACATCGCGGGGATGACCGATCGCTACGCGTTGAAGGAGTATCGGCGGCTGTTCGTGATCGACGATAACTAGTCGCTAGCGGCTAGCTGCGGCAAGGGGGGCAACGTTCGACCTTGCCGCATCGAAGCGGCCGTCGCGCCTCCTTGCCAGCACCCTCAAACCGCGCAAGCCAGCGTCATCGCGAACGCGACGCGAACAGCGCCCCCGCCACCAGCGCAAGCCCGGCGACGATCGCAATCGTCTGCCACGGATTCTCATGCACATAGTGATCGGCGTCCGAGATCGCGACGCCCGCGCGGTCGCGCATTGCATCGCGCGTGTCGTTCAGCCGCTCGCGCGCGGCGTCCAACTGTTTGCGCAGCCTGCCGCGCAAGGCCACGGCGTCGGCCTGCGTGCCGTCGGCCAAGGTCGATTCGAGTTCCGACAGCAGGGTGCGCAACTCGACCGCGATATCTTCGGCCGCATGGCGGCTATGGCGAGCGATGCGCCGCGCACGGCGACTCGCGCTGGTCCAGGATTCGCCGAGGGCGTCTCGCGTATTTGGAAGTGCTGTCATGGTCGCTCCGTCGATGAGTTGAAAGGCCCCGCGCATCGTCGCGCGGACACGCTATGCGCAGACGCAGTATCACGTCGCAGCGTAGGAAACGCCATCTAACGCAACTTCGATGCCAAGCGTCGCATCGCCCGTAACGTGGCAGCGCGCGCCTCGCGACACGCTTCGCGTGGTCATAACGTTGCCAGATATTGCACGCAGGCGCGCCGCATTCGCGTCAAATTTACAAACGCCGATGCCGGATGACACTGCCATGCCGATGCCACCGCGACGCCAAAACAAGAACGCCGTCATCTGCTCGATGACGGCGTACCCCACGGCGCGAAAATTCGACTACCCTAATTCAAGCCACCTGCTGTCGCGATGCGTTAGAAACGGTAACCGATGTTGACGTAGGTGACGATCGGGTTCAGTTTGATCTTGGTTTGCGATTGCACGTTCAGCGTGCCGACGGGCGTGGTCGCTGCCGAATTGAGCTTCGCGGTCGTGCTGAGCGGCAGGTATGAGATCGACACGCCGGCGAACCAGTGTTGATTGAAGGAGTAATGGAAGCCCGCATTAAACACGGGTTCCCACGAACTATCCGTCGAGACACTGGTCGGACCATGCAGAACGTTGGCTTGGAATGAGCTGTTGGTGATGTGCTCGTCGGTGAACCAGATGCGGCTCACACCCACACCGAGATACGGCCGGAACGCAGCGGTCGGCGCGTTGAAGTAGTACTTGAACAGCAGAGTCGGGCTCCACTGTTTGGCCTGCCCGATCTTACCGAACTGCGCGAGGCTGCCCGTGCCTGACAGGTCGAAAGTAGGCGGCACGCCAATGACGAATTCGGTGGCGATGTGGTCGGTGACGAAGTATCCGGCGGTGAAGCCGATGGTGTCGGCCGAACCCAGCGAAGCGCCGGTGTTGGCTTCGGTGATGTTGGTTGGGCTGCCGCCAATGCTGGTCACGGTCAGCGGGTCGCTGCTCGATTGGGGCGCCAGGTGGAACCAGCCCGTCGTGACGTAAAAGCTGCCGGCCGATTGTGCGTGCGCTGCCGTGCTCATGCAGGCAAGCACTGCCATCCCCGTTACGGCCTGTTTTAATTTCATATGTGCTCCTCCAAAAAAGGCCCGCTCATTATGACTACAACGTTTGAAACAAACCATACGCGGCGGTTAGAGTTTTCTCCCTAAGCGCCGCGTGGTTTCTGGCTTGGCCGCATGGCGCCGAACCTTGCGCGCATGCGGATCTTCGGACCTTCGGGTATATACCAACGCGACTATTGGACACTCCAGCATGGCACGGCTTGCACGTCTTTATGTCCCCGACCAGCCGCAGCACGTCATCCTCCGCGGGCTCGATCAGCAGCCCGCCTTCGTCGACGACCAGGACTACGAGCTTTTCATCGACTGTCTGAAGGCGGCTTCCCGGGACCATCACCTTTCCATCCACGCTTACGCCTTGATGCCGGGCGCCGTGCAACTGCTCGTGACGCCCACCGAGGAGTCGAGCCTGCCCAAGGCGATGCAGGCTGTCGGGCGGCGCTACGTCGCGCACTTCAACCGGCGCTATGCGCGTCGCGGCACCTTGTGGGAGGGCCGTTACCGGGCCACGGTGATCGAAGGTGAGCGCTACTTCCTGCTGGCGAGCCGGGTGGTCGAAATGTGTCCGGTGCGCTTGCAACTGGTCAACGCGGCCGAGGACTATCGTTGGTCGAGCTATCGTCATCACATCGGCCTTACCCTCGACAGCCTGATCACGGATCACCCTCTCTACTGGTCGCTCGGCAATACGCCGTTCGAGCGACAGCGTGCTTATCGCGAACTGTGCGAGCAACCGCTCGACGAGCGCGAAGCCAGTCAGCTCCAGCAAGCCACATTGAAGGGTTGGGTACTCGGCAGCGACACTTACCGCGAGTGGGCGGCGCGCGCCGCGAACCGACGTGTGTCGCCGCTTCCGCGTGGCCGGCCACGCAAGGTGCGCGAGACGCCGCATACGCAGTGACGCGGCGACGCTTGCTACCCAGCGCCGCCGATAGAGCCGCTTTAAATCGGAATAAAGCGTTTTGCATCAAAGGACTGCATGAAGACGGCATTTCGTATGCCGTTTTCTTTTGCTTCAAATCGATGTGGCACCAATAAAAAATAGCCGCAATGCACCAATTTGATAATCGGGGGCGGATCACTACGTTTTATTTGCTATTTCCTTGATTCGTCGCGTATATTCCGATTTCCGACGCTTTTCGTCCCGCGCAGTCTTGCTACCAGAAGAGCGCCGTCGTGGTCGCGAAGCGCACTGCGGCAAAAAAACAATGGTTTAACGGCCTGTCCGGCCTCCTCACAGACGGTGTCCCCATGAACGACCACCAGCAACCGATTCACCCGGTTCCCGCCGCCCAAGGTCTGTACGACCCGCAAAACGAGCATGACGCTTGCGGCGTCGGCTTCGTCGCCCATATCAAGGGCCACAAGAGTCACGAAATCATCCAGCAGGGCTTGAAGATTCTCGAGAACCTCGACCACCGGGGCGCCGTCGGCGCCGATCCGCTGATGGGCGACGGCGCGGGCATCCTGATCCAGATTCCGGACGGCTTCTATCGCGAAGAGATGGCCCGCCAGGGCGTGACGCTGCCGCCCGCTGGCGAATACGGCGTCGGCATGATCTTCCTGCCGAAGGAGCACGCGTCGCGCATCGCCTGCGAACAGGAGCTCGAGCGCACGGTGAAGGCCGAAGGTCAGGTCGTGCTCGGCTGGCGCGACGTGCCGGTCGACCACGCGATGCCGATCTCGCCGACCGTGAAGGCGAGCGAGCCGCTGATCCGCCAGATCTTCATCGGCCGCGGCAAGGACATCATGGTGACCGACGCGCTCGAGCGGAAGCTGTACATCATCCGCAAGACCGCGAGCCACCGCATCCAGGCGCTGAAGCTCAAGCACGGCAAGGAATACTTCGTGCCGTCGTGTTCTGCACGCACGGTCGTCTACAAGGGTCTGCTGCTCGCGGGCCAGGTCGGCGTGTACTACCGCGACCTGCAGGACGAGCGCGTCGTGTCGGCGCTCGCCCTTGTGCACCAGCGCTTCTCGACCAACACGTTCCCGGCGTGGGAACTGGCACACCCGTACCGCATGATCGCCCACAACGGCGAAATCAACACGGTGAAAGGCAACGTCAACTGGCTGAACGCGCGTACCGGCGCGATCGCCTCGCACGTGCTCGGCGACGATCTGCCGAAGCTGTGGCCGCTGATCTATCCGGGCCAATCGGATACGGCATCGTTCGACAACTGTCTCGAACTGCTGGTGATGGCCGGCTATCCGCTCGTTCACGCGATGATGATGATGATCCCGGAAGCCTGGGAACAGCACACGCTGATGGACGAGAACCGCAAAGCGTTCTACGAATACCACGCCGCGATGATGGAACCGTGGGACGGCCCCGCCGCGATCGCGTTCACCGACGGCCGCCAGATCGGCGCGACGCTCGACCGTAACGGTCTGCGTCCGGCGCGCTACATCGTCACCGACGACGACCTCGTCATCATGGCGTCGGAAGCCGGTACGCTGCCTATTCCCGAATCGAAGATCGTCAAGAAGTGGCGTCTGCAGCCGGGCAAGATGTTCCTGATCGACATGGAGCACGGCCGCATCATCGACGACAAGGAACTGAAGGACAACCTCGCCAACGCCAAGCCGTACAAGAGCTGGATCGACGCCGTGCGCATCAAGCTCGACGAGATCGAGCCGAAGGCCGAAGACGTCGTCACGGAGCGCCGCGAAGCTGCTGCGCTGCTGGATCGCCAGCAGGCGTTCGGCTACACCCAGGAAGACCTGAAGTTCCTGATGGCGCCGATGGCGCAAGCGGGTGAGGAAGCCGTCGGCTCGATGGGCAACGACTCGCCGCTCGCGGTCATGTCCAACAAGAACAAGACGCTGTACCACTACTTCAAGCAGCTGTTCGCGCAGGTCACGAACCCGCCGATCGACCCGATCCGTGAAAACATGGTGATGTCGCTCGTGTCGTTCATCGGCCCGAAGCCGAACCTGCTCGACACGAACAACATCAACCCGCCGATGCGTCTCGAAGTGTCGCAGCCGGTGCTCGACTTCAAGGACATCGCGAAGATCCGCGCGATCGATCAGTACACCGGCGGCAAGTTCAGCTCGTACGAACTGAACATCTGCTATCCGGTCGCCTGGGGCAAGGAAGGCATCGAAGCGCGTCTCGCGTCGCTGTGCGCCGAAGCCGTCGATGCGGTCAAGTCCGGCTACAACATGCTGATCGTGTCGGACCGCAAGACCGACCGCGACAACGTCGCGATTCCGGCGTTGCTCGCAACCGCCGCGATCCACACACACCTCGTGCAGCAAGGTCTGCGCACGAGCACGGGTCTGGTCGTCGAAACCGGTTCGGCGCGTGAAACGCACCACTTCGCGTTGCTCGCGGGCTATGGCGCGGAAGCCGTGCACCCGTACCTCGCGATGGAAACGCTGAGCCAGCTCGCGGCCGGCCTGAAGGGCGACCTGTCGGCTGAAAAGGCGGTCTACAACTTCACGAAGGCAGTCGGCAAGGGCCTGCAGAAGGTCATGTCGAAGATGGGCATTTCGACCTACATGTCGTACACCGGCGCGCAAATTTTCGAGGCGGTCGGTCTTGCTTCGGATCTGGTGGCGAAGTACTTCCACGGCACGTCGTCGAAGGTCGGCGGCATTGGTCTGTTCGACGTCGCGGAAGAAGCGATCCGTCTGCATCGCGAGGCGTTCGGCGACAACCCGGTTCTCGCCAACATGCTCGACGCGGGCGGCGAGTACGCATACCGCGTGCGCGGCGAAGAACACATGTGGACGCCGGATGCGATCGCCAAGCTGCAGCACTCGGCGCGCAGCAACTCGTACCAGACGTACAAGGAATACGCGCATCTGATCAACGATCAGACCAAGCGTCACATGACCTTCCGCGGCCTGTTCGAGTTCAAGTTCGATCCGACCAAGGCGATCCCGCTCGACGAAGTCGAGCCGGCGAAGGAAATCGTCAAGCGTTTCGCGACCGGCGCAATGTCGATGGGCTCGATCAGCACCGAAGCGCACGCTACGCTCGCCGTCGCGATGAACCGCATCGGTGGCAAGTCGAACACCGGTGAAGGCGGTGAAGACGCGAACCGTTATCGCAACGAACTGCGCGGCATTCCGATCAGGAACGGCGACACGATGAAGTCCGTGATCGGCGACGAAGTGGTCGTCGACATTCCGCTCAAGGAAGGCGATTCGCTGCGCTCGCGCATCAAGCAGGTCGCGTCGGGCCGCTTTGGCGTGACGGCGGAATACCTCGCATCGGCCGACCAGATCCAGATCAAGATGGCGCAGGGCGCGAAACCGGGCGAAGGCGGTCAGCTGCCGGGCCACAAGGTGTCGGACTACATCGGCAAGCTGCGTTACTCGGTGCCGGGCGTCGGCCTGATCTCGCCGCCGCCGCACCATGACATCTACTCGATCGAAGACCTGGCACAGCTCATTCACGATCTGAAGAACGTGAACGCATCGTCGAGCATCTCGGTGAAGCTTGTGTCTGAGTCGGGCGTCGGTACGGTTGCCGCCGGTGTCGCGAAGGCGAAGGCGGATCACGTCGTGATCGCCGGTCATGACGGCGGTACGGGAGCGTCGCCGCTGTCGTCGATCAAGCATGCGGGCACGCCGTGGGAACTGGGTCTCGCCGAAACGCAGCAGACGCTGGTGCTGAACCAGTTGCGCGGCCGTATCCGCGTGCAGGCCGACGGTCAGATGAAGACCGGCCGCGACGTCGTGATCGGCGCGCTGCTCGGCGCTGACGAATTCGGCTTCGCGACGGCGCCGCTCGTCGTCGAAGGCTGCATCATGATGCGCAAGTGCCATCTGAACACGTGCCCGGTGGGCGTCGCGACGCAAGATCCGGTGCTGCGTGCGAAGTTCCAGGGCCAGCCGGAACACGTCGTGAACTTCTTCTTCTTCGTTGCGGAAGAAGCGCGCGAAATCATGGCGCAACTCGGTATCCGCAAGTTCGACGACCTGATCGGCCGCGCGGAACTGCTCGACACGAAGAAGGGCATCGAGCACTGGAAGGCGAAGGGTCTCGATTTCTCGCGCGTGTTCTATCAGCCGCAAGTGCCGGCCGAAGTCGCACGCAAGCACGTCGACGTGCAGGATCACGGCCTCGACCGCGCACTCGACCACACGCTGATCGAGAAGGCGAAGGCCGCGATCGAGAAGGGCGAGCACGTGTCGTTCATCCAGCCGGTGCGCAACGTGAACCGCACGGTCGGCGCGATGCTGTCGGGCACGATCGCGAAGAAATACGGCCACGAAGGTCTCGCGGACGACGCGATCCACATCCAGCTGAAAGGCACCGCGGGTCAGAGCTTCGGCGCGTTCCTCGCAAAGGGCATCACGCTGGATCTGGTCGGCGACGGCAACGACTACGTCGGCAAGGGTCTGTCGGGTGGCCGCATCATCATCCGTCCGACCAACGATTTCCGCGGCAAGTCGGAAGAGAACATCATCTGCGGTAACACGGTGATGTACGGCGCGATCGAAGGTGAAGCCTTCTTCCGCGGCGTCGCGGGCGAGCGTTTCTGCGTGCGTAACTCGGGCGCGACGGCGGTCGTCGAAGGCACGGGCGATCACGGTTGCGAATACATGACGGGCGGCACGGTGGTCGTGCTCGGCGAGACGGGCCGCAACTTCGCGGCCGGCATGTCGGGCGGTATCGCGTACGTGTTCGATCCGGACGGCACCTTCGCGAGCAAGTGCAACAAGTCGATGGTTTCGCTCGACCCGGTGCTGCAACAGGCCGAACAGGAGCGCACGGTCGACAAGGGCGTGTGGCATCGCGACACGACCGACGAAGCGCTGCTCAAGGGGCTCATCGAGCGTCACTTCCAGTTCACGGGCTCCCCGCGCGCGAAGGCGCTGCTCGAAAACTGGGACGCGGCACGCCGTCAGTTCGTGAAGGTGTTCCCGACCGAATACAAGCGCGCTCTCGGCGAACTCGCCGCGAAGAAGGCGAACAGCGAAGTGCTCGCCGCCTGAACTGCCGTCGCAAGTCACATTTAGACGTACCCGCCGCGTGCCGATCGATCGACGCGCGGCGGGTCCAGATTACCCCTAGATACAGATAGAGAAGAGAACCACATGGGCAAGGCAACCGGTTTTCTCGAGTTCGAACGTCGCCACGAGACGTACGAGGCTCCGCTCACGCGTGTGAAGCACTACAAGGAATTCGTCGCGGCACTGACCGACGACGAAGCGAAGATTCAAGGCGCGCGTTGCATGGACTGCGGCATTCCGTTCTGCAACAACGGCTGTCCGGTCAACAACATCATCCCGGACTTCAACGACCTGGTGTTCCGTCAGGATTGGAAGAACGCGATCGAAGTGCTGCACTCGACCAACAACTTCCCCGAGTTCACGGGCCGCATCTGCCCGGCGCCGTGCGAAGCGGCGTGCACGCTCGGCATCAACGACGACCCGGTCGGCATCAAGTCGATCGAGCACGCGATCATCGACAAGGCCTGGGCCGAAGGCTGGGTCGCGCCGCAAACGCCGAAGCACAAGACCGGCAAGAAGGTCGCCGTGGTCGGCTCGGGCCCCGCGGGTCTCGCGGCTGCCCAGCAGCTCGCGCGCGCCGGTCATGACGTGACCGTGTTCGAGAAGAACGACCGGATCGGCGGTCTGCTGCGTTATGGCATCCCCGACTTCAAGCTCGAGAAGTGGCAGATCGACCGCCGCATGCGCCAGATGGAAGCCGAAGGCGTGACGTTCCGCACCAACGTGTTCATCGGCAAGCCGGACTCGCTGCCGGCGCACATCGGAAACACCGCGAAGGAAACCATCACGCCGGCCGAACTGAACGAACAGTTCGACGCGGTCGTGATCGCCGGTGGTTCGGAAACGCCGCGCGATCTGCCGGTGCCGGGCCGCGAGCTCGAAGGCGTGTACTACGCGATGGAGTTCCTGCCGCAGCAGAACAAGGTCAACGCCGGCGACAAGGTGCCGAACCAGCTGATCGCGAAGGGCAAGCACGTCGTCGTGATCGGCGGTGGCGATACCGGTTCGGACTGCGTGGGTACGTCGAACCGTCATGGCGCAAAGAGCGTCACGCAGTTCGAACTGCTGCCGCAGCCGCCGGAAGAAGAGAACAAGCCGCTCGTGTGGCCGTACTGGCCGATCAAGCTGCGCACGTCGTCGTCGCACGAGGAAGGCTGCGAGCGCGATTGGGCGGTTGCGACCAAGCGCCTCGAAGGCAAGAACGGCAAGGTCGAGAAGCTGATCGCCGCGCGCGTCGAATGGAAGGACGGCAAGATGGTCGAAGTGCCGAACTCCGAATTCGAAATGAAGGCCGACCTCGTGCTGCTCGCGATGGGCTTCACGCAGCCGGTCTCGCCGGTGCTCGAAGCATTCGGCGTCGACAAGGATGCGCGCGGCAACGTGCGCGCTACGACCGAGGGCGACAAGGCGTACTACACGTCGGTGGACAAGGTGTTCACGGCGGGCGACATGCGTCGCGGCCAGTCGCTCGTGGTATGGGCGATCCGCGAAGGCCGTCAGTGCGCACGTTCGGTCGATGCGTTCCTGATGGGTCATTCCGAACTGCCACGTTAAGCGTCTTCAATTTGCAGGAAGACGTGGAGACGACAAGGTGCCCCAAGAAGGGCGCCTGTAGCGGTAAAGCGATGCAGTAAAAAAGAAACCGGGCTCGCCTGAAAGGGGGAGCCCGGTTTTCTTTTTGGCTCGCCGCAGTGCGTTCTGTCCGCCTCATTTGCGATAGCGTGCGAGCGTCACGCGGCATGTGTTGTCGCGCACCCGGCCCTCTTTTTTCTTACTAAACCCTACGATGTAACGCAAAACTTATTGGTCGACGTTAAACTGCGTTTGCAGCCCGGCTGCCCACTCGATCCTCCTATAACCCGTCGCCCCCGATGCCCGTCACCGCGAAAAACCGTTCGCCTTTCCGCGCCCTTACGAGCACGACCGTGCCCGTGGAGCGAGGCGTGCTGGGCGAAACCTCTGCGGCGCGGCGACGCTTTCTGAGGGGCTCGGCCGGTGCGATGCTGGCCGCGGGCTTCGGCAGCACGCTGCTGTCCGCGTGCGGCGGCAGTCTCGAAGCCGAGCAGCCGGCTACGCCGCGACTCGTGTCGGTCAGCAATTTCCGCGATGTCGGCGGCGCGGCGGCCGGCTATCTGACCGTCGACGGCAAGCAGATGCGGCGCGGCGTGTTCTTTCGCGCGAATGCGCTGACGCTGAGCGGCACGGACGCGGCGACACTCGGCAGGCTCGGCATCGTGTCGGTTTTCGACCTGCGCACGCCCGCCGAAATCGCGCGCACCGCCGACGTGCTGCCGGGCGGCGCGACATCCGCCACGCTGAATGTGCTCGGCACGAACGACTTCGTTACGCCCCCGGTCGACTCGCCCGTCGACGCCGTCGCATTCATGCAGGCGCAGGCGCGCGCGTATGTGACGGGCGCGCCGCAGCGGGCCGCCTATGGCGCGTTGCTCAGCGCGCTGGCCAACGGCACGGGCGCGCAGCTATTCCATTCGAGTGCGGGCAAGGACCGCGCGGGCTGGGTCGCCGCGCTGCTGCTCAGCATCGCCAACGTTCCGCTCGACGTGATCATGCAGGACTACCTGCTCAGCAACGTCTATCTCGCGCCATCGATAGCTGCCCAAACCACCACGTTGCGCGCGCAGGAAGGCGCGGCCATCGCCGCGGCGAGAGCGCCGTTGTTCGACGTCGACGAGAATTATCTGCAGGCGGGCTTCGACCAGGTCCAGGCGAGCTACGGCACGATGGCGAGCTACCTGACGCAAGGCCTCGGCCTTTCCACGGCAACGGTCGACGCGCTGCGCAATCGGCTCGTGCATTAACGCGCTTGGGCCGTCCGATGGCGAAAAAAAGTCCGCCCCAGAGGAGCGGGCGGACGGAGAAGGGCGGCATCGAGGTTGCCGGGGGCAGCTATAAGGCCGCAACCCGCGCGACAGCCGATGCGGTAAGGACAGGTAAGTGCCCTTAGCGCGCCCCCTTACCTACGCGCATCCTCACGTCAGCGCCGGGTCCACCGGCAATTCGATCCGTACGTCGAGCCCGCCCCGCGCATGATTGCGCACGAGGCAGCGTCCGCCGCGATGGTGCGCGAGCCGCGCGACGATCGCGAGACCGAGGCCGCAATGGCCTTCGCCGCCGCGCGCGGCGTCGAGCCGCACGAACGGCTTCATCGCCGCGGCGATGCGCTCGTCGGGAATGCCGGGGCCGTGGTCGCGCACGCTGATGATCCAATGACCGTCGTTGCACGCGGTTGAGATTTCCACCGGCGGCATGCCGTGTTCGAGCGCGTTGTCGACGAGATTCGTCACCAGCCGGTCGAGCAGCGTGCGCGGCAGCGTGAACGACGGGCCGGCGCGCAAGTCGAGTGCGAAGAGCGGGGTTTCGGCGGGGTCCGCGGCTTCGGCGGGGTCAGCGGCCTCCGGGTACTCGCTCGAGGAAAACTGCTCGCGCAAGAACTCGTCGACTTCGACCGGCGGGCCGGCGTCCGCCGATTGGCCCGCGAATTCGAGGAACTGCTGGACGATGTTGGTCAGCGCATCGACGTCGCGGATCAGGCCCGCGCGCTCGTTTTCATCGACCAGCACGCTTGCGCGCAGCTTCAGGCGCGTAAGCGGCGCCTTCAGATCGTGCGCGACGCCGGCGAGCATCACCGCCTGGTCGTCGCCGGCTTCGTTCAGGCGCCGCATCATGTCGTTGAACGAGCCGATCAGATCGCGCAGTTCGCGCGGGCCCTGCACCGGCACGGGTTCGGGCCGGCCGCCCGAGCCGAATGCGCGCGACGCATCGGCGACGCGCAGCAACGGCCGTTGCATCTGCCAAACCGCGAACAGCGACAGGATCAGTCCGGCGGCCAGCATCGAGACGGATTCGATCAGAAAGCGCGGCGGCGGCGGAACGTCGACCGGAACGACGACCCAGTTCGACTTGCCCGGAGACAATACCCACAGTTGCGGCGGACGCAGATCGTCGACGGCGATCTGCGTGCCGGCCGGCAGGTTCTCGCGCAGATGCCGGCTCAACTCGATCAGCATATGCTCGTGCGGCTCGCGCAGATGCACGCTGGTCGGCATGTTCCAGGTGGGTACCAGATGCACGCGCATCGCCGGCGCGAGCGCGGCGCCCTTGATCGGCTCGCCGTTGATCGCCTGCAGCACGAGCAGAATGCCGCGCGCGAAGCCGTCGATTTCATGGCGCGGCGGCTGCATCGTCACCAGCACGAACCAACTCGCCTGAATCGCGAACAGCACCGCCGCCGACAGCAACGCCATTCTGCCGAACAGCGTGTTCAGCGGATTTCTCATGCGCTCGGGGTGGCCCCGTCCTCGAAGGGGGTGCCGTTGGCGTCGGGCACGAAGACGTAGCCCTTGCCGCGCACCGTTTGCACGTAGCACGGGTTCGACGGATCGTCCTCGATCACGCGGCGCAGGCGCCAGATCGGCACGTCGAGGCTGCGGTCGCGGAAGGCGAGATCGTCGCGATGCACGAGATCGTGAATCAGCACGCGCGAGAGCACCTTGTACGGATTGTTGACGAAGATCTTCAGCAGCGCGAATTCGCTGTCGCGTAGCGGCAGCTTGGCGTCGTCGCGGCTCAGCGAGCGCGTCGCGAAGTCCAGTTCGAACGGACCGAAGCGATAGCGCTTGCGGGCTTCGGGCGCGCTCGTGGTGGACGGCCCGCGCCGGCGCAGCACGGTCTGGATGCGCACCAGCAGTTCGCGCGGATCGAATGGCTTGGTCAGATAGTCGTCCGCGCCGAGCGACAGACCGACGATGCGATCGGCCACCGTGCCGCGCGCGGTCACGAAGATCACCGGGATGTCGTCGCCGGCGGCGCGCAACGCGGTGAGCGCGCGCAGGCCGTCGGTGTTCGGCATCATGATGTCGAGCACGACGACCGACGGCCGCTCACGCTCGAGACGACGCTGCAAATGAGTGCCGTCATGCAGCACGGACGCATCGAAACCGTTGGACTGCAGAAACTTGCAAAGCAGATCGCGTACGACCGGATCGTCGTCGACGATAAGGACCTGTGGATTCATGGCGAAATTCTAGACTGGCGCGCCCGACGCGCGACCGCGCATTTCCTTACCAACGCTTACTGTGCGCCGCGGGGCGCTGGCGGGCTCGCGCCGTGGCGAATCAGCGAAGGTTCCGCGCCTACTGTAGCACTGCCTGCCCCTGCTCTCCGCAACGACCGCCACGCGATGGCCACGCCTGGCAAGCACTGGAAAGTCCTCGCAAGCCCACGGAACGGATCGTAACAACCGCGCGAAAGCGCGCTTTGCTTGGCCCATCGTCGGCACTTGCGCGGCGCGATGATTCGTTCCGCAGCAAGTCGCGCCGCAAGCCGAACGAGGTCCGCTGCCTCGGACGACGGCGTGCGTCGTTCAACCGACACCAGCGCGCAATGCGCACCTTCGCGAGGTCCATCATGACGATCCACAACACGCTCAGTTCCACGCCTTTCTCCACGCTGGCGAAGACGCCAGCCACGGAAAAGTCCTCAAGTTCGGGTTCCACCAGCGCAGCGGCGAAATCGCAGCAAAGCAGTGCGCTCCAGCAGCCTGCACTGCCTGTGCCGGGGACGGGGCTCATCGGTCATCTGGTCAACACGACGGCGTGAACTGGCGAGGTCCGCGTGCTGTTATCCAGAACTACTGAGCGTCGGAGTCGCGCCCTGGCGTGGCTCCTTGCCGGCTCGCTGCTGTTGCCGCTGGGCGGCTGCGGCGCCGCGGCGCTGCCGTGCCGGGTCACGGCGGCGACCCTGAAAGTGCTGCCGGTCGTCGGCCATGCGGCGGCGACGCCTTTCGACATGTGCGCTTCCGCGATCGATTGAATCATGATGCTCGCCAGGATGGTTGGTGCATTGATGCTGCTCGGCGGTGTGCTGGCGTGCGCCGCGCATGCGCAGCCTGACGCGCGCAGTCAGAAGGCGGCCAGCGCGGCATCGAGTAGCGTCGTCACCGACACGCGGCGGCGCTCGCCGGACGCGCCGTTTTCGTTTCGCGGCGTCGCGCTCGGCATCACGATCGACGAATTCCGCGCGGGCTCGGCCGTGCACGCGACGCCGATCGGCAGCGTGCCGATCTGCGAGACCGACGTGCAGGCAGGTGCGCTCGGCATGCGGCTGAAATCGCACGATAGCCTGAGCGTCGCGTGCCGCTGGGCGCATCGCGATGATGAGCGCTGGGCGGTGTCGCAGGCGGTGGTCGATGGCGCGCCGGCACTCGAACATGTGATGCGCTTTACGCGTATCGACGGGCAAGGCGCATTGCGTCTCTACGAGATGTCGTTCGTGATCGACGAACTGACCGCGGAGGATCTGCGCGACGCGCTCGAAGATCGTTTTGGGCCGCCGCGTCTCGCGACGCGCAACGCGGCGGCACCGGGCGCGATGCCGATGTACGTATGGGAGAACGCGGTCAGTTCGATCACGCTCTGCTTTCTGCCGCGCAGCCGCAACGGCACGCTCACGTATCTGCTGAAGGGCTCGGATGCGTGGATGAAAGCGGTCGTGCGGAAGTGGCAGGCGAGCGGCGCCGACGCGGGCTGATGATTGCCTGGCAAGCCTGACTATCGGCACGAGCCCAACGCCGAAAGCGGGGGGCGACCCACTAGCGCCGCCACGCTTCAACTCCATTTCATCTTTCTCGCCACGGAGCCAGCATGACCGCATTACGTCTCATCCTTGTGTTCGGCGCCGCGAGCTGTCTCGCGGCCTGTTCGAGCGCGCAGACGAGGTCGATCGTCGAAACGCCGATGGCGCCGCCGCTCGCATCCGCGCCTTTGAACGTCAACACGCAAGGCGCGATCTATCAGGCCGGCGCACCGCTGCTGCTGTATGAGACGCCGCGCGCGCAGCATATCGGCGACGTGCTGACGATCCGGCTGTCCGAATCGTATAGCGGCAACAACAGCGCGAGCGCATCGGCGAACCGCGCGAGCAGCATCACCGCGGCCGCGGCGGACCAATCGACGAACGCCGCCGCGCGGCTCGCGAAACTGTTCAACATCGGCTCGGCCAGCACCGACTACAAAGGGCAGGGCCGTCTGAGCGACATCAGCGACATGACGGGCACGCTCGCCGTGACCGTGATCGGCACGGTATCGGGCGGCAATCTCGTCGTGTCGGGCGAGAAGGTGATCGCGATGAGCGGTACCCGTGACCGTCTTCGGTTGTCGGGCATCGTCAATCCCAAGGATATCGAAGCGGGCAATTACGTTGCGTCGAGCAAGGTCGCGAACGCGCGCATCGAGCAGGCGGGCCTCGGCATGGTCAACGATGCGACGACGATGGGCTGGCTGCAGCGGATGTTTCTGAGTGTGCTGACGTTTTGACTGTCGGCCGCGTCAGCGCGGTGCCCGTTACGCGCGGCGCGCAGATCGCGTCAACTGGCTTCGATCAGTTCGACTCGCACCGCTAGCCGAGCGGCGGCGTGAGCCCGCGCTCGGCCGCGCCGATCTCGCCGTCCGGCACGAACACATAGCCGCGTCCCCACACCGTCTGTACGTAGCGCGGTTCCGACGGGTCCACTTCGATCAGGCGACGCAAGCGCCAGATCGACACGTCGAGACTCCGATTGCGGTGCGCGTCGCTATTGCCGTGCAGTTCTTCGAGCAACTGCGCGCGCGTGAGCACGGTCATCGCATGCGTGACGAACACCTTCAGCATCGCGAATTCGCTCGAACGCAGCGTGATGCGTTCGCCGCCGCGGCGCAGTTCGCGCGCGGGGAAGTTCACTTCGAAGCGGCCGAAATGATAGGGCGCGCGTTGCTCGGGCGCGCCCGGCGCGATCGAGCCGCGACGACGCAGCACGGTGCGAATCCGCGCGACGAGCTCGCTCGGTTCGAACGGCTTGCCGAGATAGTCGTCGGCGCCGAGCTCGAGGCCGATCACGCGATCGATCGGATCGGAGCGCGCGGTCAGCAGAATCACGGGAATGTCGTCGCCAGCGACGCGCAATGCGCGCAGCGCGCTGATGCCATCGAGCTCCGGCATCATGATGTCGAGCACGACGAGAGCGGGGCGCTCCTGCTGCAATCTGCGCTGCAACGCCGAGCCATTTTCGAGCGTGGCGACGTTAAAGCCGCGCCCGTGCAGATACTCGCTGACGAGCTCGCGTACGACGGGATCGTCATCGACGATCAGGATGGTCTGGTTCATTCAGGTGATCTTAGTGATGCCCACGGGCCGCGCAAAGCGCATACCGCTTTCCAATCCTTTCCCGTGTAAGACGCTGCAAGCGAACCCCAAGCTGCGGGTATTCAGTGGGTCGGCGCGAAGGCCTGCGAGGTCTGCAAGGTCTGCTGTTGCTGCTCCTGGCGCGCGAAATCGGTTCGATCGACGACCATCCGCTCGATCAAGCCGCCAAGCTTCACCGAGGCCGACGAGAAGCGGTCGGTGTTCAGGCCGCCCGTCTGATAGCGCGCCGTGACCAGAATGCGACCGCTCTGGATCAGCGTCAGATCGATGATCGACAGGTACTGGATCGATTCGTCGCTGAACGAGCGACGCCCATAGTCGATCGCGGCGTTGTAGACGAGCCGCGCTTCGCAGCCGGCGGGTGAAGTGCCCGGATTGTAGACGTCCGAACGAATGCCGCGCCGCTCGAGCGCGAGCTGCAGCGCCGGCACGAAATCGCCGACCGACACCGTCGGGTTCACTTCGATGCACACGTGCTGCACATCCGCGGGCCGGCCATTGACGAAGGTCGGCGACGAATAGTTAGACGCGATCGCGTAGCCGGCCTGGATCACGGAACCGGTGGCGTCGGCGGCCTGGATCAGCGTCCATGCGCAGCCGTCGAGCGTGAGTGTCAGCGTCGCGGCGAAGGCGGCGAGGGCGCAGCGACGCCGCGATATCAGCGAGGCGACCCGACCCAGACGCGAAGGCCTGGTTGCGGCTGGCGCGCGCACGGTTGGCGGCGAGGTCATAATGCGGCGCCCGATCCCGGTCACGAGATTCGCTGGGTCATCGAAAGCAGCGACGGCCGCGCGCTCAGCGCGTCACGCGCAGTCGCAGTTCGTTCTGACCTTGCACGCTTGCGGTGACGTTCACGCGGCGCGCGTCGGTGGTCACGACGAAATGCTGGCGCACAGGTGTGTTGACGTCGTGCACGACGCGCGGAAAACAGGCGGCGATGTCGGCGCCGAGTTCTTCGAGCGGATCGTTGATGACGCCGTCGGCTTGCCAGTGCGCGCGCCAGTGGCAGTCGTACGCGTGCGCGGTGGCGCGGCAATCGTCGGAATGGGAGACGCCCGGCAGTTGCGCTGCGGTCTCGCTCGGCAGTTGCCGGAAATCGCTCGCATCGACGATGTGCGTCAGCGCCGCGCAGATATCGGCGGGCTGATTCGGCTCGGCCGTTTGCGCGGCATCGACGGTGTTCGTGACGAGCAGCGCCGCGCCGCAGGCGAGCGCGAGGCGCGGGAGCAAAGACGGGAGAAAAGGTGAAACACGGCGAGCGAATGACATGGGCGAGAAGTCCGGAGAGCGGTTGCGATCAAAGACGTGACTGATGTCAACGAAGGCCGACGCATGGCGCGGCCCGTACGACTATGGTCGCTGCTCGCAGGCATTTCCAAAGCGCGGAACAGCTTGTGCGCTTCGCAAATGCTTCCGAACTCTTCTCGTGTCTTTCCGGATGTTTCGCACGACGCGCGGAGCGGCGTCGTGCGCTTTTTTGACCTGAGCGCCGCGCGCGTCGCTTACGCCGCTATCGCTTCGGCCGAACGCTCGACGTCGAGCGTTTCGTCATGGAACGCAGCAAGCGATTCGCGATGCGCGACGCTGACGATCGCCGCCTTCGGCAACCGCTCGGTGAACAGTCGATAGAGCCGCGCCTCGTTTTCCGCGTCGAGCGCGCTGGTCGCTTCGTCGAGGAACAGATAGTCAGGCTTGTGCAGCAGCACGCGCGCGGCGGCGAAGCGCTGCTGCTCACCCGGCGACAACACGCGGGTCCAGTGCCCCGTTTCCTGCAGACGGTCCGCGTATTCCGACAGATGGCAGGTGATGAGCGCGTCGCGGCATTCGTCGTCGCCATAGGTGTCCGCCGCCGATGGATACGCGAGCGCCGCCTTCAGCGTGCCGATCGGCATGTAGCTGACCTGCGGGATGAACATCATGCGGGCATTGACCGGCGCGTCGATCGAACCGTCGCCGAACGGCCACAGGCCCGCGAGCGCGCGCATCAGCGTGCTCTTGCCGGCGCCCGACGGACCGCGCACGAGCCAGCGCGAGCCCGGCCGGATCGCGATATCGCGGATGCGCGACAGCGGGTTGCCATTGGGCAGCGCGAGCGTGAGGCTGTCGGTGGTGAGCGTGTTGCTGTCGACGAAATGCAGGTTGATGCCGCCGTGTTCCGTGGCCGGCGACACCGATTCCTTCAGACGCGGCGCATGCACGACGCGCTTGAATTCGCGCAGCCGGTTCACGGTCGCGCGCCATTCGACGAGGCTCGTATAACTGTTGATGAACCACGAGAACGAATCACTGACGGTGCCGAACGCGCTCGAAATCTGCATCAGCACGCCGAACGTGAACGCGCCCGCGAAGTAGCGCGGCGCGGCGACGACGATCGGGAAAATGATCGCGATCTGGCCATAGAAGCTCAGCACGAAGGTCAGGCGCTTCGTGTACTTCATCACCTGCCACCAGTTGTCGCGGATGCGGCCGAACAGCGTGCGCGCGTTCGTCTTCTCGGTTTCCATGCCGTTGTAGAACGCGATCTGCTCGGCGTTCTCACGCAGCCGGATCAGACCGAAACGGAAATCCGCCTCGACCTTCTGCGCCTGATAGTTGATCGACACGAGCGGATGACCGACCTTCTGCATGACCAGCGAACCGACCACCGCATACAGCGCGGCGGCCCAAACCATATAGCCGGGGATATGCAGCGGCATGCCGCCGAGCGAAATACTCAGCGCGCCCGCGAGCGTCCACAGGATCGTGATGAACGACACCAGCGTGACGACGGTCGACAGCAGATCGAGCGTCAGCGACAGCGTGGTGGTCGCGAACGACTGCAGGTCGTCGCTGATCCGCTGGTCCGGGTTGTCGGCGAGGCGGTCACGCTCGATGCGGTAGAACGCGCTGTCGTTGAGCCACTCGTTCAGGTAGCGGGTGGTCAGCCACTGGCGCCAGCGGAATCCGAGCATCTGGCGCAGATAGCGTCCATACACGGCGAGGATGATGAAGCCGAACGCGAGTCCGGTAAAAATCATCAACAGATGCGGGAAGTCGTGGACGTTCTTCTGTTGCAGCGCGTTGTAGAAGTCTGCGCTCCAGCGGTTCAGGCGCACGTTGATCCAGACGACGATCAGGTTCATCACGATGATCGCGACGAGCAGCGCCCATGCGATGCCTCGTTCCTCGGAAACCCAGTAAGGCTTGATCAGGCTCCAGGCGGAGACCTTTTCGTCGGACGGCAGCGCGGGGCTGGCGGAAGTATGTGGTGTCATGAGCGTCCTGATGAAGTGCTGACCCGAAGTGCATTCCGGCGGCGTACGGGTCCGATCTGGTTACCCATGTCGGGCGATCCCGTTAACAGCCGGCCCTTTGCGAGGCCGTGACTGCGGCGGGTCTGCGGTACCTGGCCGGGCATCGCGCCATCGCGATGAACGCGAGTCCGGACGGGCGCCCGATTCTGGCGTGACGCCCTTAAGCGAAAATTAATTTTTCGGGGCCGGCGTCCGCCGTGATTCCGCCGCCACGCATGCGGCCACGAGTGCCGCGCGCCGCGTTTTTTCGGCACCGGTCACGGCATTGTGCCAGACCGCCGGGCCGCTTCGCATCGACATCTCGGTAGACGGTGCCAGATCAAAATCGCGGCAGCGACGGCGGACCGCTGGTTTGCGGGCGCCGCGCCTTTTATGGTCTAATGACCTGCGACGAAACAGGGGTGCTTCGCCCACAGGCGGCATGATTTTCATGCCGGGGCGGCGAGGCTGAGAGAGACCCTTTGCACCCGATCCGGGTAATACCGGCGCGGGAAGTTTCCGGAAGCAACCGTCTTCCATTCCCCGCCGGGCGGCGAGCGCAGCTCACCTGCACACGCCGTGACCGGCCGGCTTCACCCGCCGGTTTCGTCCTGGGTACGTGCGTTTTTGGCCGTACGGAAAGGACTCGATGACCGCCTATTCTTCAGACATGCATCTTTCTCTTGGTCACGCCGCTTCCGGCGTGCCGTGCCGCTTTGGTTTTGCCCGCCGCAATCAAACGGAGAGCGCGCGATGAACCGTTCCGCTCGACCTGATTTCGCGGTGCTCGGCGGCGGTTTGTGCGGCCGGCTGGTCGCGTGGCGCCTCGCGGGCGACGGCCATCGCATAGCGCTCTATGAGCGCGGCAATGCCGCCGGGTCGCAGGCTGCCGCGTGGGTCGCCGCGGCGATGCTCGCGCCGCTGGCAGAAGCCGCCAGCGCCGAGCTGCTGATCACGCGGCTCGGCGTGAGTTCGCTCGAAAGCTGGCCGCGCGTGCTCGCCGAACTGCCGGAGCCGGTGTTTTTCCAGCGCAACGGCACGCTCGTCGTCTGGCATCACGCGGATCGCACGGAGGCGCCGCTGTTCGAGCGCCGCGTGCGCGCGAACGCGCCGGCCGAGTTGCTCGATGGCGGCTTCGTCGCGCTTTCGGGCGCGCAGCTCGGCGCCGCCGAACCCGCGTTGGCCGGCCGCTTCAATCAGGGCTGGCTGCTGCCGCGCGAGGGGCAACTCGACAATCGCCAGGTGCTGTCCGCGCTCGCCGCGGGGCTTGCCGAGCGCGGCGTCGACACGCACTGGAACACGCCGATCGACGACGCGTCGCTGCCTGACGCCGGCATCACGATCGATTGCCGCGGGCTCGGCGCGAAGCCCGTGCTGCCGACGCTGCGCGGCATCCGCGGTGAAGTTGCGCGCGTGCATGCACCGCACCTGCAGCTGACTCGCCCGGTGCGGCTGCTGCATCCGCGCTACCCGCTGTATATCGCGCCGAAGCAGAACGGCCTCTACGTGATCGGCGCGACCGAGGTGGAGGGCGAGGACATGTCGCCCGTCAGCGTGCGTTCGGCGCTCGAATTGCTGAGTGCGGCGTTCTCGGTACATCCGGGCTTCGGCGAGGCGCGCATCCTCGAGCTGAATTCGCAGTGCCGGCCGACCTTGCCCGATCACCGTCCCGCGCTGCTGTGGGACGGCGCGCGCACGCTGCGCGTGAACGGCCTGTATCGGCACGGCTTTATGATCGCGCCGGAAGTCGCCGACGAAGCTGTACGTTTCGCGAGCGCGCTGCTCGACGGCCGCGTAGGGGACGCCGACGCATTCGCCGGCTGGCGGCGCGACGCACGCTGGAGCGAGCTGTTCCAACAGCATTTCGCGCGCGAGCCGGCCTGAGCGTGGCGGCCAACGTGCCGCGCGCGATGCCGCTTGCGCCATCGATTGAACCGTATTCGAACACCATGGACATTCATATCAATCAGAAGCCGTTGTCGTTGCCCGAAGGCTCGACCGTCGCCGATGCGCTCACCGCGTTTGGCGCGCGTCCGCCGTTCGCGGTCGCGCTCAACGGTGATTTCGTCGCGCGTGCGCAGCATGCGGCGCGCGCGTTGCAAACGGGCGACCGGCTCGACGTCGTGCAGCCGGTCGCGGGCGGCTGAGCGCGCTCGCGCCAGCCTGCCGCTTACCGAACGCAACAACCGTCGCCGAAAACCCATTGCCGTCACGCGGTCGGTTCTAGCCGCGACGGCAAACCAGGATGATGCAAATGACTTCTCACCAGAGCGCCGACGCGCTGACGCTATACGGTCAAACTTTCGTAAGCCGCGTGCTGCTCGGCACGTCGCGCTACCCGTCGCTGCAATCGCTGTCCGATTCGATCGACGCCGCGCGCCCCGGCATGGTGACCGTCGCGCTGCGCCGTCAGATGAACGAGGGCAACGCGGAAGCCGGCTTCTTCGAGCTGCTCAAGCGCCACGGCGTGCCGTTGCTGCCCAATACGGCGGGCTGCCTGACCGTCGGTGAAGCGGTGACCACTGCGCATATGGCGCGCGAAATCTTCGAGACCGAGTGGATCAAGCTCGAACTGATCGGCGACGACTACACGCTGCAGCCCGACCCGGTCGGCCTGATCGAAGCCGCCGCGCGGCTCGTCAAGGATGGCTTCAAGGTGCTGCCGTACTGCACCGAAGATCTGGTGATCGGCCGCCGTCTGCTCGATGCTGGCTGCGAGGCGCTGATGCCGTGGGGCGCGCCGATCGGCACCGGCAAGGGCGTGATCAATCCGTACGGGCTGCGCGTGTTGCGCGAGCGGCTGCCAGACGTGCCGCTGATCGTCGATGCCGGGCTCGGCGTGCCGTCGCACGCGGCCCAGGTGATGGAGTGGGGTTTCGACGGCGTGCTGCTGAACACGGCGGTGTCGCAGGCGACGCATCCGGACGCAATGGCGCGCGCGTTCGCGCTGGGTGTCGAGGCGGGCCGGCAGGCGTATCTCGCGGGCCCGATGGCCGAGCGCGAGAGTGCGCACGCGAGCACGCCGGTGGTCGGCATGCCGTTCTGGCATCAGGATGGAGGTGCGGCATGACGCAGTCATTGACGCTGAAAGACCGCGATCTGTTCTGGCCGACGGCCGACGAACTCATCGAAGCCGCCGAGCGCATCCGCGCGCGGCTCGGCGACTGGCCGCCGACCCACGCGCCGTGGCGCATCTGCCTGACCGCGCCGGACGAACCGAACGGTGGCGACCTGATCGTGATCGCCGACGCGCAGCAGCACGGCGAGCAGATCGCGCGCTGGCTGACGCGGGGCGCGGGCGTGATCGTCGCCGCGGAAAACCGCGCGACGCTGCATCTGGGCGGTGAGAAGTACGGCCTCGAAGGTCATCTGGCGGAAGACTGGATTCCCGCGCTGGCCGCGTTCCTCGACTGCGGTTTCGATCCGCACGACGCACTGGTGCTCGCGCTCGCGTGGCGCGACGGCGACGAGACCCGCGCCGACGACGCTTTCCCGTCCGACCCCGGCCGCTTTCCGCGCCTGACCGGCCTGCCGCCGGCACCCGCCAGGGCGTTCCCGCGCTGCCCGGACAAGCTCGGTCTGTATCCGGTGCTGCCGACCGCGGACTGGGTCGAACGGGTAGTCGGCTACGGCGTGAAGACGGTGCAGTTGCGCCGCAAGTCGGCCGAACCCGCCGACGAACTGAAGCGCGAGATCGCCCGCTGTGTGGCCGCCGGCCGCGCGCACAACGCGCAGGTGTTCATCAACGACCACTGGCAGGCCGCGCTCGAGGCGGGCGCGTACGGCGTTCACCTTGGTCAGGAAGACGTGCATACCGCGAATCTGTCCGCGCTGGCCGACGCGGGCATTCGCCTGGGCCTGTCCACGCACGGCTTCTACGAGATGCTGAAGGCGCTGCATTTTCGTCCGAGCTACATTGCATTGGGCGCCGTATTCCCGACCACGACCAAGGTCATGCCGACCGCGCCGCAGGGCTTGCGGCGCCTCGCGCGCTATGTGCGGCTGCTCGACGGCGTGGTGCCGCTCGTCGCGATCGGCGGGATCGATCTGCAGGTGCTGCCGGAGGTGCTCGCGACTGGCGTCGGCTGCGCGGCGGTGGTGCGCGCGGTCACCGAAGCGGCCGACCCGGCCGCCGCTGTTTCGGCGCTGCAACACACGTTTACGCAATAATCGTCAGGCATAGTCAAGGAACGGGGCACCTCAAGGCAGCTTTTGCATGATGGCCCTATAATTCGGCCTTCCGTGTAAAAGGACTGTCAGTTTGGTGCCTTCCTCCCCCGAGACCATACTCGAGCTGCGCGACGTCGACTTCGGTTACGGCGACCGGCTCGTCCTGTCGAATCTGAATCTGCGCTTTCGTCGCGGTCAGGTCGTCGCGGTCATGGGCGGCTCGGGTTGCGGCAAAACCACTGTGCTGCGGCTGATCGGCGGCCTCGTGCGCGCGCAACGCGGCCAGGTGCTGTTCCATGGCCAGGACATCGGCGGGCAGACGCGCGAAGGCCTTTACGCGCTGCGCCGCAAGATGGGCATGCTGTTCCAGTTCGGCGCGCTGTTCACCGACATGTCGGTGTTCGAAAACGTCGCCTTCTCGCTGCGCGAACACACCGATCTCCCCGAAGACCTGCTGCGCGACCTCGTGCTGATGAAGCTCAACGCGGTCGGCCTGCGCGGCGCTCGCGATTTGCTGCCGTCGGAGATTTCGGGCGGCATGGCGCGGCGCGTGGCGCTCGCGCGCGCGATCGCACTCGACCCCGAACTGATGATGTACGACGAGCCGTTCGCCGGCCTCGACCCGATCTCGCTCGGCATCACCGCGAACCTGATCCGCACGCTGAACCAGGCGCTTGGCGCGACGTCGATTCTCGTCACGCACGACGTGCCGGAATCGTTCGCGATCGCCGATTACGTGTATTTCCTGTCCAACGGCGGCGTGCTCGCCGAAGGCACGCCGGACGAGCTGCGCGCGTCGACCGACCCGACCGTGCGCCAGTTCATCGACGGCGCGCCGGACGGCCCGTTCCGATTCCACTATCCGGCGCAGACGCCGCTCGCGGCGGATTTCGGCATCGGCGGAGGCCAGTCATGATCAGTACGATCGGTCGCTCGGTCATCACCGGGCTCGGCACCGCCGGCTACGCGACGCGCTTCTTCCTGCGCCTCGTGCTCGAAATTTTCCCGCTGCTGCGCCGCCCGCGTCTTGTCACGAAGCAGATCCACTTCGTCGGTAATTATTCGCTCGTGATCATTGCGGTGTCCGGGCTGTTCGTCGGCTTCGTGCTCGGGCTGCAGGGCTATTACACGCTGAACCGTTATGGATCCGAGCAGGCGCTCGGGCTGCTGGTCGCGCTGTCGCTCGTGCGCGAGCTCGGGCCGGTCGTGACCGCGCTGCTGTTCGCCGGGCGCGCGGGCACGTCGCTGACCGCCGAAATCGGCCTGATGAAGGCGGGCGAGCAACTCACCGCGATGGAAATGATGGCCGTCGATCCGGTCAAAGTCGTGATCGCGCCGCGCCTGTGGGCGGGCATCATCTCGATGCCGATCCTCGCGGCGATCTTCAGTGCGGTCGGTGTGCTGGGCGGTTACGTGGTCGGCGTGCTGCTGATTGGCGTCGATGCCGGCGCGTTCTGGTCGCAGATGCAAAGTGGCGTCGACGTGTGGCGCGATGTCGGCGCCGGGGTCGTCAAGAGCGTGGTGTTCGGTCTGGCGGTGACCTTCGTCGCGCTGTTTCAGGGCTACGAGGCGAAGCCGACGCCGGAAGGCGTGTCGCGCGCGACGACCCGCACGGTCGTGTACGCGTCGCTCGCGGTGCTCGGGCTCGACTTCCTGTTGACCGCACTGATGTTCAGCTAAGGCCGCGCAGCGTGCCGGCTGCCGGTGGCGCACGATGCGCCGCGCACGGCGGGAAGTGGCGGCGGCGCGGTGGATTCACTTTGGGATGACGATGAAAAAGAATGTTCTCGACTTCTGGGTCGGCCTGTTCGTGGTGCTGGGTTTCGTGGCGTTGCTGTTTCTTGCGCTGAAGGCCGGCAATATGAGCTCGTTGTCGTTCCAGGCAACCTACCCGGTCAAGCTCAAGTTCGACAACATCGGCGGGCTGAAGCCGCGCGCGCCGGTAAAGAGCGCTGGCGTGACGGTCGGCCGGGTCGCGTCGATCGGCTTCGATAGCAACACCTACCAGGCGCTTGTCACGATCGATATCGACAAGCAATTCGAGTTTCCGAGAGACACTTCGGCGAAGATCCTGACCTCGGGTCTGCTCGGCGAGCAGTACATCGGGCTCGAGCCGGGCGGCGACTCGGAAATGCTGAAGGCGGGCGATACCATCACGATGACGCAATCGGCGATCGTGCTGGAAAACCTGATCGGCCAGTTCCTGTATAGCAAGGCCGCGGATTCCGGCGCAGCGAAGCCCGCTGCATCCGCCCCCACACCGGCGCCGGGAGCGCCGGCCTCCGGCGCTGCCGGCCAGTCAGGCCAATAAGGAGAACAACGATGCAGACGAAACTGCAGACCCCGCGCAGCGGCGCGCGCGTCCTACAGTTCGGCAAGGTCGCCATGGCGGCTGCGCTACTCGCCGGTTGCACGACCGTGCAGACGCCGACCAAGGGCGACCCGTTTGAAGGGCTGAACCGCACGATCTTCACCATCAACGACAAGGTCGACCAGTACGCGATCAAGCCGGTCGCGCAGGGCTATGTGTTTGTCACGCCGCAGCCGGTGCGCGACAGCGTGACGAACTTCTTCTCGAACATCGGCGACATCTATATCGCGGCGAACAATCTGCTGCAGTTGCGCATCGCGGACGGCGTGTCGGACATCATGCGGATCGTGATCAACACGTTGTTCGGCGTCGGCGGCCTGTTCGACGTCGCGACGCTCGCGAAGCTGCCCAAGCACGACAACGACCTCGGTCTGACGCTTGGCCACTACGGCGTGCCGGCGGGCCCTTACCTCGTGCTGCCGCTGTTCGGGCCGAGCACGGTGCGCGACGCATTCGGCTCGCTCGGCAACTACTACGTGAATCCGATCAGCTACATCGATCCGCCGGGCCTGAGCTGGGCCTTGTGGGGCTTGAACATCGTCAATACGCGCGCGAACTTGCTCGGCGCGAGCAACCTGCTGGAAGGCGCGGCGCTCGACAAATACTCGTTCGTGCGCAATGCGTATCTGCAGCGCCGCCAGTATCTGCTCTCGGATAACCGCCGGCGTCCGCAGGACCTGCCGAGCTATGAAGAGGAAGCGCCGCTGCCGAAGTACGACGAAGGCGAGACGGGCGCGGCCGCGGGGGCGGCAGGTGCGCCGGCCGGCGCTGCAACCGGTGCGGCGGGCGCTGCCGCGGGCACGCAGGGTGCTCCGGCAAAGGCGGCTCCCGCATCCGGCGCGGCCGTGGCAACACCGCAGGGCGCATCGGCACCGCAGGGCGCGTCGGCGCCGCAGGGCGCGTCGGCGCCGGAGGCTGCGTCGGGCACCGAAACCCCACCGCTAGACCTGAAAGGCGGCCCTGAAACGCAGATTCCGGCCGGTCAGCTGGTGCCGCCCACGCGCTTCAACTTCCCGTCGTTCAGATTGCATTGAACGTGCAGCCGTAACAGATCGATACGACTCTCGCAGTTTGCGCATGGATTGCCGTCGAACTCGCGTGATAAGGTCCGTTCAAACTGTTGCACTATTTTTGAGGCAAAGCTCGATATGAAAAAATTCTTCCTGATTCCGTTGTTTGCCGTGTTGTTTTCATTCATCAGCGCGGGCGCATCGGCGCAAACCGTCGACACCAACTCCCCCGAGGTGCTGATCAAAACCGTCACCCAACAGGTGATGGACGCGATTCGCGGCGACAAGTCGATCCAGCAGGGCGACATCACCCACATCACGGCGCTCGTCAACGAAAAGATCTTGCCGTACACGGACTTCCGCCGCACCACCCAGCTCGCGATGGGCCGCAACTGGCGCACCGCGACGCCCGAGCAGCAAAACCAGGTGGTCGAGCAGTTCAAGATGCTGCTGATCCGCACGTACTCGGGCGCGCTCGCGCAGGTGCGCGACCAGCAGATCCAGTTCAAGCCGTTCCGCATGAACCCGGACGACACCGACACCGTGGTGCGCTCGGTCGTGATGAACAATGGCCAACCGATCGAACTCGACTACCGTCTGTACAAGACGGCGCAAGGCTGGCGCGTGTATGACCTCAACGTGCTCGGCGCGTGGCTGATCCAGGCGTATCAGCAGCAGTTCAACGAGCAGATCCAGCAGAAGGGCGTGGACGGACTGATCCAGTTCCTCACGCAGCGCAATCAGCAACTCGCCGCGGGCAAGCAGTCGTGAGCGACGTGCTGAACCAGGTCGCGAACCGCTTCGACAGCGGCGCGACGCTGACCCACGAGAGCGCGAAGGCCGCGCTCGCGGCGGGTCTGCAACGCATTGCGGCGGGCGCGCGCGGCGTCGATTGCGCGCCGCTCAAGCAATTCGATTCGTCGGCGCTCGCCGTCCTGCTCGCGTGGGTGCGGGCCGCGGCGGCGCGTGGCGGCAAGTTCGAAATCGTCAATCTGCCGGCTGGTCTCGCCAGTCTCGCGCAGGCCTACGGCGTCGATACGCTTCTCTCTCCTGTCGCCTCCAGCATGGTTGCGTCAGCGCGACATTGACGCTCCTCTAGCGTCGTCTCCCCCCTTCCGGCCAGGCCGGGGGTCTCAGTTTTTGCCCTATAATCAAACGTTTTTTTGGGGCGTTGAACTGGCCCCCTAATCGGCCCCGGTTCCGTTTCTTCCAGCATTTGCACGTCCCCAAGCTCCATCGGGGCTACTTCAGGCGCCGCGACGCGCGCGGCCCATAGTCATGTCAGCCATAGAAATTCGTAACGTCAAGAAGCGCTACAAGGACTTGCAGGCGCTCAAGGGCGTCAGCCTCACGGTCGAAGAAGGCGAGTTCTTCGGACTGCTCGGTCCGAACGGCGCGGGCAAGACGACGCTCATCAGCATACTCGCGGGTCTCGCCCGCGCCGACGAAGGCAGCATCGCGGTGCGCGGTCACGACGTCGTCGACGATTTCCGCAATGCGCGCCGCGCGCTCGGCGTGGTGCCGCAGGAACTCGTGTTCGATCCGTTCTTCACGGTGCGCGAAACCTTGCGCATCCAGTCGGGCTACTACGGTCTGCGCAACAACGACGCATGGATCGACGAGATCATGGCCAATCTCGATCTCACCGAAAAAGCCGATGCGAACATGCGCGCGCTGTCGGGCGGCATGAAGCGCCGCGTGCTGGTCGCGCAGGCGCTCGTGCACCGTCCGCCGGTGATCGTGCTCGACGAGCCGACCGCGGGCGTCGACGTCGAGCTGCGCCAGACGCTGTGGAAATTCATCTCGCGCCTGAATCGTGAAGGCCACACGATCGTGCTGACCACGCACTACCTGGAAGAAGCCGAATCGCTGTGCGACCGCATCGCGATGCTGCGCCGTGGTGAGGTCGTTGCGCTCGATCGCACCAGCACGCTGCTGCAGCGCTTCGCCGGCATGCAGCTGTTCGTGCGCTTCGCGCACGGCGTGCTGCCCGCCGATCTGCGTCCACTCGAGGCGGAAAGCGGCGCGGGCAACGGCAATGGCCGCCAGCACCTGCTGCGCCTGACGAGCTACGACGACGTCGAGCGTATCCTCGCGCAATGCCGCGCGGCCGGTTGTACATTCGAAGAAATCGAGGTCCGCAAAGCCGACCTCGAAGACGTATTCGTTCAGGTGATGAACGGTCCAGAAGTGATCGAGGGGCTCGCATGAGCGGCTACAGTGGATTTAGCACGCTGTTTTACAAAGAACTGCTGCGTTTCTGGAAGGTATCGTTCCAGACCGTTCTCGCGCCGGTCATCACCGCGCTCCTTTATCTGACCATCTTCGGCCACGCGCTGCGCGGCCACGTCGAGGTCTATCCGGGCGTCGAATACACGAGCTTCCTGATTCCTGGTCTCGTGATGATGAGCGTGCTGCAGAACGCGTTCGCGAATAGTTCTTCGTCGCTGATTCAATCGAAGATCACCGGCAACCTCGTGTTCGTGCTGCTGCCGCCGCTGTCGCACTATGAGATGTTCGCGGCCTACGTGCTCGCAGCCGTGGCACGCGGGCTGTGCGTCGGCTTCGGCGTGTTCATCGTGACGATCTGGTTCGTGCCGCTCGCTTTCACCTCGCCGCTCTACATCATCGTGTTCGCGATGTTCGGCGCGGCGATCCTCGGCACGCTGGGTCTGATTGCCGGCATTTGGGCCGAGAAGTTCGACCAGCTCGCCGCGTTCCAGAACTTTCTGATTATGCCGCTCACGTTCCTGTCGGGCGTGTTCTACTCGACGCATACGCTGCCGCCCGGGTGGCGCGAAGTATCGCGGCTCAATCCGTTTTTCTACATGATCGACGGCTTTCGCTATGGCTTTTTCGGCGTGTCGGATATCGACCCGCTGGTGAGCCTCGCGATCGTCGCCGGTTTCTTTGTGGTGCTGGCTGTCGTGGCGATGCGCATGCTCGCCACCGGATACAAGCTGCGCCACTGACGAGGAGCTTCTCTCATGTTGCCGACTCCCGAACAGGTCAAACAGTACATTGCAGCTGGACTCGCGTGCGAGCATCTCGAAGTCGAAGGCGACGGTCAGCATTTCTTTGCGACGATCGTCTCGCCGAGCTTCGAAGGCAAGCGCCTGATCCAGCGTCACCAACTCGTGTATGCGGCGCTCGGCGAGCGCATGCGCGAAGAAATCCACGCGCTCAGCATGAAGACGCTGACGCCCGCCGAATGGCAGAACGCGTAATCTGGAAATTTAGTGCGAGTTACTCACGAAGGGCGCGACGCAGCTAGCGGCGCGCCGAACACAGACAAAGCAGGTCCGGGCGCGAACCGGGCCGATCAGGAACCGACAGGCATGGATAAACTCATCATTGAAGGTGGCTACCCGCTCTCCGGTGAAGTTGTCGTCTCGGGTGCGAAGAACGCGGCATTGCCAATCCTGTGCGCGGGTCTGTTGACCGCCGATCCGGTGCATCTGGAGAACGTGCCCGATCTGCAGGACGTGCGCACGATGCTCAAGCTGCTCGGCCAGATGGGCGTGCGTATCGAGGCAGGCGAAGGGCGCGTCGCGCTCGACGCGTCGAAGGTCGACAACCTCGTCGCGCCGTACGAGATGGTGAAGACGATGCGCGCGTCGATCCTCGTGCTCGGTCCGCTCGTCGCGCGCTTCGGTCATGCGCGCGTGTCGCTGCCCGGCGGCTGCGCGATCGGCGCGCGTCCGGTCGACCAGCACATCAAGGGTCTGCAGGCGATGGGCGCCGAGATCACGATCGAGCACGGCTTCATCGAAGCGCGCGCGAAGCGTCTGAAGGGCGCGCGCATCGTCACCGACATGATCACCGTGACCGGTACCGAGAACCTGCTGATGGCGGCGGTGCTCGCGGAAGGCGAAACGATCATCGAGAACGCCGCGCGCGAACCCGAAGTGGTCGACCTCGCGCACCTGCTCGTCGCGATGGGCGCGAAGATCGAAGGCATCGGTACGGATCGCCTCGTGATCCAGGGCGTCGACAAGCTGCACGGTGCGAAGCACACGGTGATTCCGGACCGCATCGAAGCGGGCACCTTCCTGTGCGCGGTCGCGGCGGCAGGCGGCGACGTCACGCTGCGCAAGATGCGTCCGCTGCTGCTCGAAGCCGTCACCGAAAAGCTGCGCGAAGCGGGCGTGACGGTCGAGGAAGGCGACGACTGGATGCGCGTGCGCATGGACAAGCGCCCGAGCGCGGTCACGTTCCGCACCTCCGAATACCCGGCGTTCCCGACCGACATGCAGGCGCAATTCATGGCGCTCAACACGATCGCCGACGGTACCTCGCAGGTCGTCGAGACGATCTTCGAAAATCGCTTCATGCACGTGCAGGAGCTGAACCGCCTCGGCGCGAGCATCACGATCGACGGCAACACCGCGCTCGTCACCGGCGTCGAGAAACTGTCCGGCGCGAAGGTGATGGCCACCGATCTGCGCGCATCCGCGAGTCTCGTGATCGCCGCGCTGCGCGCCGAGGGTGAAACGCTGATCGACCGCATCTATCACCTCGATCGCGGCTACGACCGCATGGAAGCGAAGCTCAACGCGATCGGTGCGAAGGTGCGCCGCGTTTCCGGGAGTCAGGCATGAGTTCGATGCCGCAAACGTCGTCGTCGCCGGCGGTGAGCGCGCCGCTCACGCTCGCGTTGTCGAAAGGGCGTATCTTCGAGGAAACGCTGCCGCTGCTCGCGGCGGCCGGCATCGAAGTCGCCGAAGATCCGGAGAGTTCGCGCAAGCTGATCCTGCCGACCACAGACCCGAACTTGCGCGTGATCATCGTGCGCGCGACCGACGTGCCGACCTATGTCGAGTACGGCGCGGCCGACTTCGGTGTGGCCGGCAAGGACGTGCTGCTCGAGCATGGCGGCAGCGGTCTGTATCAGCCGGTCGACCTGGACATTGCGCGTTGCCGGATGTCGGTCGCGGTCGCGGCGGGTTTCGATTATGCGAACGCAGTGCGCCAGGGCGCGCGTCTGCGGGTTGCGACCAAGTATGTTGAAACCGCGCGTGAGCATTTTGCCGCCAAGGGCGTGCACGTCGATCTGATCAAACTGTACGGTTCGATGGAACTCGCGCCGCTGGTCGGCCTCGCCGACGCGATCGTCGACCTGGTCAGCTCGGGCAATACGCTGCGCGCGAACAATCTGGTCGAGGTGGAGGAGATCATGCAGATTTCGTCGCGCCTCGTGGTGAACCAGGCAGCGCTGAAGCTGAAACGCGCCGCTTTGCGGCCGATTCTCGACGCGTTTGCCAATGCGTCGTCGAAAACCGGCGCCCCGGCGGCCTGACTGAACGATGGCACTCTGATCACGCTGCGACTCAGCGCCTTACCGAAACGGATACCTGTATGTCTATCAAGATTCGCAAGCTCGATTCCACCGCTCCCGACTTTCACAAGTCGCTGCATGCGGTGCTCGCGTTCGAGGCGAGCGAAGACGAAGCCATCGAGCGCGCGGTCGCGCAGATTCTGAACGACGTGAAGGCGCGAGGCGACGAGGCAGTGCTCGAGTACACGAACCGCTTCGACCGCATCGATGTGAAAAGCGTGGCCGAGCTCGAACTGCCGATGGCGGAGCTCGAAGCGGCGCTCGAAAGTCTCGAGCCGAAGCAGCGTGCGTCGCTGGAAGCGGCGGCGGCGCGCGTGCGCGGCTATCACGAGAAGCAGAAGATCGAGTGCGGCAGCCATAGCTGGCAGTACACCGAAGCTGACGGCACCGTGCTCGGTCAGAAGGTCACGCCGCTCGATCGCGCGGGCATCTATGTGCCGGGTGGCAAGGCGGCGTACCCGTCGTCGGTGCTGATGAACGCGATTCCGGCGCGAGTGGCCGGCGTGCGCGAAATCGTGATGGTCGTGCCGACGCCGGACGGTGTGAAGAATCCGCTCGTGCTCGCGGCGGCATTGCTCGGCGGTGTCGATCGCGTGTTCACGATCGGCGGCGCGCAGGCGGTGGGCGCGCTCGCGTACGGCACGCAAACCGTTCCCGCGGTCGACAAGATCTGCGGCCCCGGCAACGCGTATGTCGCGTCGGCGAAGCGTCGTGTGTTCGGCACGGTCGGCATCGACATGATCGCGGGGCCGTCGGAAATCCTCGTGCTGTGCGACGGCACGACCGATCCGCGCTGGGTCGCGATGGACCTGTTCTCGCAGGCCGAGCACGACGAACTCGCGCAGTCGATCCTGCTGTGCCCGGACGACGCGTTCATCGCGCGTGTGCAGGAAGCGATCGACGAACTGCTGCCCACGATGCCGCGCCACGAGGTGATCCGCACGTCGCTCGAAAACCGCGGCGCGCTGATCAAGGTGCGCGACATGGCCGAGGCCTGCGCGATCGCCAACGACATCGCGCCGGAGCACCTCGAAATTTCGGCGCTGGAGCCGCATCAGTGGGCGCAGCAAATCCGCCACGCGGGTGCGATCTTCCTTGGCCGCTACACGAGCGAGAGCCTCGGCGACTACTGCGCGGGCCCGAACCATGTGCTGCCGACGTCGCGTACCGCACGGTTCTCGTCGCCGCTCGGCGTTTATGATTTCTTCAAGCGTTCGAGCCTGATCGAAGTCAGCGCG
Source organism: Paraburkholderia sp. EG304 (assembly GCF_046543485.1). Taxonomy (NCBI): domain Bacteria; kingdom Pseudomonadati; phylum Pseudomonadota; class Betaproteobacteria; order Burkholderiales; family Burkholderiaceae; genus Paraburkholderia; species Paraburkholderia sp. EG304. The sequence continues at coordinate 91,997 of NZ_JBKGUA010000016.1, forward strand.
GAAGGCGCGCAGACGCTCGGCGAGATCGCCGCCGAACTCGCATATGGCGAAGGTCTGCAAGCGCACGCGCGCAGCGCCGAATTCCGGATGCGGCTGAACAACAACGAACGCGGCTGAGGCGGAAGCGGCGAGGGCGGAGACTGCCGCGCGAGCGATGCATCGAGCCCACCCGCCCCGTTCAATAACGACCACAGAGACTAACCCGAACGCCCTGCACCGACGCCGAGCCGGCGGTCTTCGCACGGCCCGGCCCCGAAGCTATGACGACACCTCAAGACATCATCCGCAGCGACGTGCTCGCAATGACGAGCTATCCGGTTCCGGACGCAACCGGCTTCATCAAGCTCGACGCGATGGAGAACCCGTTTACGCTGCCGTCGGAACTTGCCGCGCATCTCGGCGAGCGTCTGGCGGCCGTCGCGTTGAACCGTTATCCGGCGCCGCGTCCCGAGCAGTTGATCGAGCGCATCCGTCAAGTGATGGGCGTGCCGGCGGGTTGCGACGTGCTGCTCGGCAATGGCTCCGATGAAATCATCAGCATCATGTCGGTCGCGTGCGCGAAGCCGGGCGCGAAGGTGCTCGCACCGGTGCCGGGCTTCGTCATGTATCAGATGTCGGCGAAGCTGGCGCATCTCGAATTCGTCGGCGTGCCGCTGAAAGCCGACTTCACGCTCGATACCGACGCGATGCTCGCGGCGATCGCCGAGCACGCACCGGCGCTTATCTATCTCGCGTATCCGAACAACCCGACCGGCACGCTGTTCGATGAGGCCGGAATTGAGCGCATCATCGCCGCGGCGGGCAAGAGTCTCGTCGTGATCGACGAGGCGTATCAGCCGTTCGCGCAGAAGAGCTGGCTGCCGCGCGCCGACCAGTTCGACAACGTCGTCGTGATGCGCACGGTGTCGAAGCTGGGCCTCGCCGGGATCCGGCTCGGTTACCTGGTCGGCAAGCCCGCGTGGCTGACCGAATTCGACAAGGTGCGCCCGCCGTACAACACCAACGTGCTGACGCAGGCCACCGCCGATTTCCTGCTCGACCACATCGGCGTGCTCGACGCGCAGGCCGCGCAATTGCGCGACGAACGCGAGAAGCTCGCGCAGGCGGTGGCCGCGCTGCCGGGCGCCGAAGTATTCGATAGCGCGGGCAACTTCCTGCTCGTGCGGGTGCCCGATGCGTCGGTATTGTTCGAAACCCTGCTAACGGCACGTATTCTGATCAAAAACGTGAGTAAAATGCACCCATTGCTGGACAACTGTGTGCGTTTGACCGTCGGTTCGCCGAACGAGAACGCCCAGTTGCTCGCCGGCCTGAAACTCGTGTTGCGGTAATCCGCTCCATTGAGCGGCGGCACTGAGCCGCCGCATTGAACGGCTGCATTGAGCGGCCCGCCATTCGTCCACCCCACATTACTAGCGCTTTTAAGCCAGATTCGAGGAATTGCCATGCGCCTTGCGGAAGTCGTTCGCAACACCAGCGAAACGCAGATCCGTGTGAAGATCAACCTGGACGGCACCGGCCAGCAGAAGCTGGCCACCGGTGTGCCGTTCCTGGACCACATGCTCGACCAGATCGCCCGCCACGGGCTGTTCGACCTCGAGATCGAAGCGCATGGCGACCTGCATATCGACGACCACCACACGGTCGAAGACACCGGTATCACGCTCGGCCAGGCCGTCGCGAAGGCGATCGGCGATCGCAAGGGCATCCGCCGCTACGGTCATTCCTACGTTCCGCTCGACGAAGCGCTGTCGCGCGTCGTGATCGATTTTTCCGGCCGTCCGGGCCTCGAATTCCACGTGCCGTTCACGCGCGCGCGCATCGGCACGTTCGACGTTGACCTGTCGATCGAATTCTTCCGCGGCTTCGTGAACCATGCCGGCGTGACGCTGCATGTCGACAATCTGCGCGGCATCAACGCTCACCACCAGCTCGAAACGGTGTTCAAGGCGTTCGGGCGCGCGCTGCGCATGGCCGTCGAGCTCGACGAGCGCGCGGCCGGACAGATTCCGTCGACCAAGGGCAGTCTCTGACGCAACGGCCGTAGCAGGCTTTAACACAGGGTTTCACCGCCCCCAACGTCTCCAGGCCACTCACCTTCACGCGACTCATCGGGCAGGATCGCATTTGCCGGCACGTCGTTCGACGCCGCGCGGCGGCATCGATGGATCGAGGGCAGAGCGGCCAAACTTGAAATGAAAACTTCGATAGCGATTGTGGATTACGGAATGGGCAACCTGCGCTCGGTTGCCCAGGCACTGCGCCAAGCGGCGCCGGAAGCGGACGTGGCGATCGTCGATCGTCCGGAAGCGATCCGTGCGGCCGACCGCGTGGTGCTGCCCGGCCAGGGCGCGATGCCCGACTGCATGCGCAGTCTCGGCGCGTCCGGTCTGCAGGAAGCGGTCGTCGAGGCGTCGCGCAGCAAGCCGCTGATGGGCGTGTGCGTCGGCGAGCAGATGCTGTTCGACTGGAGCGCCGAGGGCGACACGCCGGGGCTGGGTCTGTTGCCCGGCAAGGTGGTGCGCTTCGAGCTCGAAGGCCGCCTGCAGGACGACGGCTCGCGCTTCAAGGTCCCGCAGATGGGCTGGAACCGCGTGCGTCAGGCGCACCCGCATCCGCTGTGGGACGGTGTCGCCGACAACGCATTCTTCTACTTCGTGCACAGCTACTACGTGGTGCCGGACAACCCGGCGCACACGTCGGGCGAGACGGTCTACGGCGCGCCCTTTACCTCGGCTGTCGCGCGGGATAACATTTTCGCCACCCAGTTTCACCCCGAAAAGAGCGCCGAAGCGGGTTTGCGCGTGTATCGCAACTTCGTGCACTGGAACCCGTGAACGCCTTTCTTTATCCCGTTGCCGCGCGTGCGTCGCGCGGTGCCGCGGTCCCGCATCCGACCGGCGCCCCACTGGAGCGCCGAAAGAGTTGTACTAAACTAGCGAGACGGTATTGCGGCGGGCTGATCCGCCAGCCGCTGCCGCCGACCTTCAATCCACTCCCAGATAACACCCGATTGCTATGCTGCTGATTCCCGCCATCGACCTGAAAGATGGTCAGTGTGTACGCCTCAAACAGGGCGATATGGACCAGGCGACGATTTTCTCCGAGGAACCGGCGGCAATGGCCCGACATTGGGTCGACCGCGGCGCGCGTCGTCTGCATCTCGTCGATCTGAATGGCGCGTTCGCCGGCAAGCCGAAGAACGGCGATGCAATCCGGGCGATCATCGATGAAGTGGGCGGTGAAATTCCGGTTCAGCTCGGTGGTGGCATCCGCGACCTGAACACGATCGAGCGCTATCTGGACGACGGTTTGTCGTACGTAATCATCGGCACCGCGGCGGTGAAGAACCCCGGCTTCCTGCAGGACGCGTGCACCGCGTTCGGCGGCCACATCATCGTCGGTCTCGACGCGAAAGACGGCAAGGTCGCCACCGACGGCTGGAGCAAGCTGACCGGTCACGAAGTGGCCGACCTCGCGCGCAAGTTCGAGGACTACGGCTGCGAGTCGATCATCTACACCGACATCGGCCGTGACGGCATGCTGCAAGGCATCAACATCGAAGCGACGGTGCGCCTTGCGCGCGCGGTCAAGATTCCGGTGATCGCGAGCGGTGGTCTGTCGAACCTCGCGGACATCGAATCGCTGTGCGAAGTCGAAGGCGAGGGCATCGAAGGCGTGATCTGCGGCCGCGCGATCTATTCGGGCGACCTCGACTTCGCGGCCGCGCAGACGCTCGCGGACAAGCTGCGCGAAGCGGACGACGCTTAAGCGCGGCGTCGGCCGCGTTTGCCGGGAAGCTTGCGCCGTGTGCGGCGTGGCACTCACCTTCGGCTTGCGGCACTCGCTCGACCGACGGTTTGCCGGGTAGCGCGCTTCACTCGATCACGCAACCGGGACCTCGCCGGCCCGCGGCCAGCACTCCACTCGCGGCGCGACGCAACCGCTCGCGCCGGCACCGTGCCGCTCGCCCGCAAGCGAGCGGCCTCATCAGCGGTATTGGCAGAATTGCACGATCATGGCTCTAGCTAAACGCATCATCCCCTGTCTCGACGTCACCGCGGGCCGCGTGGTCAAGGGCGTCAACTTCGTCGAACTGCGCGACGCCGGCGACCCGGTCGAAATCGCGCGCCGTTACGACGACCAGGGCGCCGACGAACTGACGTTCCTCGACATCACCGCGACCTCGGATCAGCGCGACCTGATCCTGCCGATCATCGAGGCGGTCGCCTCGCAGGTGTTCATTCCGCTGACGGTCGGCGGCGGCGTGCGCGCGGTCGAAGACGTGCGGCGCCTTCTGAACGCGGGCGCGGACAAGATCAGCATGAACTCGTCGGCGGTCGCGAATCCGCAGCTCGTGAAGGACGCGACCGACAAATACGGCTCGCAGTGCATCGTCGTCGCGATCGACGCGAAGCGCGTGTCCGCCGACGGCGAAACGCCGCGCTGGGAAGTGTTCACGCACGGCGGGCGCAAGGCCACTGGTCTCGACGCGGTCGAATGGGCGCGGAAGATGGCCGAACTCGGCGCCGGCGAAATCCTGCTGACCAGCATGGATCGCGACGGCACCAAGAGCGGCTTCGACCTTGCGCTGACGCGCGCGGTGTCGGACGCGGTGCCGGTATCGGTGATCGCCTCGGGCGGCGTCGGCAATCTGCAGCATCTCGCCGACGGCATCAAAAGCGGTCACGCGGATGCGGTGCTGGCCGCGAGCATCTTCCACTACGGCGAACACACGGTCGGCGAGGCCAAGCGCTTCATGGCCGACCAGGGCATTTCGGTGAGGTTGTGACGTGACGAATCCTTCGGCAGTGAACTGGCTCGATAAGGTCAAGTGGGACGCGAACGGCCTCGTGCCGGTGATCGCGCAGGAAGCGTCGACCAACGACGTGCTGATGTTCGCGTGGATGAACCGCGAGGCCCTCGCGAAGACCGTCGAGACCGGCCGCGCTGTGTATTTCTCGCGTTCGCGCCAGCGCCTGTGGTTCAAGGGCGAGGAGTCGGGCCACGTGCAGCATGTGCACGAAGTGCGGCTCGATTGCGACGAAGACGTCGTACTGCTGAAAGTCGAGCAGGTGTCGGGCATCGCATGCCACACCGGCCGCCACTCGTGCTTTTTCCAGAAATTCGAAGGCTCGGTGGACGACGGCGACTGGCAGGCCGTCGATCCCGTGCTGAAAGACCCCGAACACATCTACAAATGACGCAATCCATGCAAAACCCGTCGCCCGCCGAGGCTTCCACGCTCGACACGCTGCTGCGCCTCGCGGCGGTGATCGATGGCCGCAAGGGCGGCGATCCAGACACCTCGTACGTCTCGCGCCTGTTCCACAAGGGCGACGACGCGATTCTGAAGAAGATCGGCGAAGAAGCCACCGAAGTTGTGCTGGCCGCAAAGGACACGCGCCACGGCGGCGCGCCGAAGGCGCTGGTCGGCGAGGTCGCGGACCTGTGGTTCCACTGCCTCGTGATGTTGTCGCATTTCAATCTGAGCCCCGCCGACGTGATCGCCGAACTCGAGCGTCGCGAAGGCCTGTCGGGCATCGAGGAAAAGGCGCTGCGCAAGAGCCGCGAGCGTGAGGAAAACGGCGACTGAGCAGCCGGAGCGGAAATCTGGCGTTTCCGCTTGAACTCGCGCGCGCTGGCACCTATATAGCGGTAACCGCACCTTCGTGAGGACGCAAGCATGGAACAGCCGCAAGGAAGCTATCCGCCGCCGGTCTACCGCCACGCGATGGAGCCTGAGCGGGAGCGCAGCCTGCGCACGCTCACGCACGTGCTGTACGCGCTGTATGCGGTCCATTGGCTGACCGGCGGGCTCACCATCCTGATCGCGATCATCATCAACTACGTGAAACGGCCAGACGTGGCCGGCACGCCGTACGAAGCGCACTTCGAATGGCAGATTCGCACGTTCTGGATGGGCCTCGTCGGCTATGCGATCGGCGCGTTGCTATTGGTCGTCGTGATCGGCATTCCGGTGCTGTGGGCGGTCAGCATATGGATGTTGTACCGTATTATCAAAGGCTGGCTGTATCTGTACGATAACAAGCCATTCGCGAATCCGGCCGGCTGGGTCTGAACGCTAGCCGGTCCGAACGCGCGGACCGGCAGTCGGGTCGAACCTCGTCGCGTGCGGCTTCGCTCGCCTAAGTCATACCGGGAATACGATGAGTCACGATCCGAACTGTCTTTTCTGCAAGATTGCCGCTGGCGAAATCCCCTCGACCAGAGTCCACGAAGACGACGAGTTCGTCGCCTTCCGCGACATCCGTCCGGCGGCCGAAACGCATGTGCTGGTGATCCCTCGCAAGCACATTGCAACGCTGTCGAACTGCACGGAAAGCGACGCGCCTCTGCTTGGTAGAATGCTTGTCCTGGCCGCTCGACTGGCCGAGCAATTGGGGGTCGCGTATAGCGGCGGCGAAACGGGCTTTCGCACGGTAATCAATACCGGTCCGGGCGGTGGTCAGGAGGTGTATCACCTGCACGCGCACATTCTCGCGGGACCGCGCCCCTGGCATCGCATGGGCTGAGCGGGGGCGCATGGGTTGCACGCGCCGCGTAGCGAGAGCACACCGCTGCGAGTTTTGGTCGAGGACAATAGCGCCGCCGTTGTTTTTACCGCTGTGTAATACCGTCGACGTGATCGCCTGACCACAATGACGGCGATTCACACTGCGGCGCACTTTGCGAGCGCGGTGGCGCGACCTGCGGTAACGTAGAGATAGAGGCAGACGAAGCGCACGCGCTTCAGGTTAGGCAAATTTGCCGCATCGAGATGCGGCGTCGGGGTTAAGGAGAGTAGTCATGGGTTCGTTGAGTATTTGGCATTGGTTGATCGTTCTGTTGATCGTCGCGCTCGTGTTCGGCACGAAGAAGCTGCGCAACATCGGCAGCGATCTGGGCGGCGCTGTGAAGGGGTTCAAGGAAGGCATGAAGGAAGCCGAATCGCCGTCGGCCGACGCGCAACAGCAGCGCGAGCTGCCGCGCAACGGCGCGGTGGACGTCGAAGCGAAAGAAAAGACGCAGCAATCGGGCGATTACCGCTAAGCCGCGGCGTTTGCGCCGTTCCCGCGTTTCTGACGGACATTCCACTTCATGCTGGACCTCGGTCTAACCAAGATGGCGCTGATCGGCGTCGTCGCGCTGGTCGTCCTCGGGCCTGAGCGCCTGCCGCGTGTCGCCCGCACGGCTGGCGCGCTGTTCGGCCGCGCACAGCGGTACATCAACGACGTGAAGGCCGAAGTCACGCGCGAAATCGAGCTCGACGAATTGCGGCGCATGAAGACCGAGTTCGAGAAGGCCGCGAGCAACGTCGAAACGACAGTTCAGGATAATCTGCGCAAGCATGAAAATGAACTGAACGAGGCGTGGAAGAGTGGTACGTCGGTGTCGCCGAGCATCGCCGGCGGCGCGCTCGAAGACGCCGGCAGCGGCGTCAGCGGCAGCGCCGGTGCCGACTCGTGGCCCGTCAGTACGCCGGCCGCCGCGCCCAAACGCAAGACCTGGCGCGTCCAGCAGAGCGCCACCCCCACCTGGTACAAGCGAGCGAGCCTGCGCCGCACGCGCGTGCAGTCGGGCGCCGCGCGCGTTGCGCGGCACACACCTGCCAACCTGCGTCGTCCGACGCGGTTTTTCTGATGTTCAGATCGACAATCTCTAACCGAGGGCCGGTGTGAGCGACCCCCAGCAATCCCAGAACGAAGGCGCCGAAGAGACCTTCATTTCCCACCTCGTCGAACTGCGTGACCGCATCATCCGTGCGGGGCTCGCCGTCATCGTCGTGTTTATCGGGCTCGTGTACTGGGCACCGGACATCTTCAAATTGCTCGCGCGTCCGCTGATGATGAATCTGCCGAAGGACGGCAAGATGATCGTCACCGACGTCACCGGCTCGTTCTTCGTGCCGATGAAGGTGACGATGCTGGTCGCTTTCGTGATCGCGCTGCCGGTCGTGCTGTACCAGATCTGGGCGTTCGTCGCGCCGGGACTCTATCAGCACGAGAAGAAGCTGGTCGCACCGCTGGTGGCGAGCAGCTATACGCTGTTCCTGTGCGGCATGGCGTTCGCGTACTTCGTCGTGTTTCCGACCATCTTCCGCGTGATGGCGCACTACAACGCGCCGCTCGGCGCGGAAATGACAACCGATATCGACAATTACCTGAGCTTCGTGCTGACGATGTTCATCGCGTTCGGTGTCACCTTCGAGGTGCCGATCGTCGTCGTCCTGTTGGTGCGGATGAACGTGGTAACGCTGAAGAAGCTGAAGGAGATCCGGCCGTATGTGATCGTCGGCGCGTTCGTGGTGTCGGCCGTCGTAACGCCGCCCGACGTGTTTTCGCAGCTGATTCTCGCGGTTCCGCTGATTCTGCTGTACGAAGCCGGCATCGTCGCGGCGCGCTTGATCGTCGGCAAGCAGCCGGTGGTCGTCGAGGATGCGAGTCCGCCGCCGTCTAGTTGAGGTGCCGCGAGCCGGTGCCGGGCGGGCGTCAAATGAAAAGGGCAGTCCATCGGACTGCCCTTTTTCGTTGCGTTGAGTCGCGGCCTAGACCTCAACCGCCCTCGTCATCCGGCTGATCGCCGCCGTTTTCGTCTTCCGGCTGTTTCGGCGGCGGCGGGCGTTTGCCGATCATCACGTCGAGATCGATCTGATGGCCTTTGCGCACCAGATGGACTTTTGCCGCCGTGCCTGGCTTTATCTGCGCGATCACGTTCAACAGGCGCGTGGTATCGGTGATCACCTGGCCGTTCACGCTAGTCAGGATGTCGCCGGGCTTGATGCCCGCGCGGTCGGCCGGGCCGCTCTTCAGCACGCCCGCGACGATCGCGCCCGACTTCTGATCGAGCCCGAACGACTCCGCGATCTCCGGCGTCACGTCCTGCGGTTCGACGCCGATCCAGCCGCGCGTGACCGTACCGGTCGTGATGATGCTCTCGAGCACGCTGCGCGCGGTCGACACCGGAATCGCGAAGCCGATGCCGAGCGAGCCGCCCGAGCGCGAGTAGATCGCGGTGTTGATACCGAGCAGATTGCCGTTCACGTCGACGAGCGCACCGCCCGAGTTGCCGGGGTTGATCGGCGCGTCGGTCTGGATGAAGTTTTCGAACGTATTGATGCCGAGGTGGTTGCGGCCCAGCGCGCTGACGATGCCCATCGTCACGGTCTGCCCGACGCCGAACGGATTACCGATCGCCAGCACGACGTCGCCGACGCGGATCTGGTCCATCCGGCCGAGCGTGATGGTGGGCAGATTGCTCATGTTGACCTTGAGCACCGCCAGATCGGTTTCCGGGTCGATGCCGATGACCTTCGCGCTGGCGGTGCGGCCGTCGGCGAGCGCGACTTCGATCTGATCGGCGCCGTCGACGACGTGCTGGTTCGTTAGAATGTAACCTTCCGAACTCACTATCACGCCTGAGCCGAGGTTCGAGGCAGGCTGCTCCTGCTGCTTGCGATTGTTCCTGTCGCCGAAGAAGTAGCGGAACAGCGGATCTTTGGCGCGCGGGTCGGGCGGCAGCGAGCCATCCTTGCTGGAGAACACGTTGACGACCGCGGGCATCGCCTTTTGCGCCGCTTCGGCATAGGACGTTTCGGCATGCCCTTTGCTGATGCCCGGCGCCACTTCCCGCAGCGCCACGATCGGTTCGGCGAGTTGTCTGCCGAATTGTGCTTGACGCTGCAGCCACTGCGGTTTGAGGGTCGCAATGATGAACATCAGCGCCAACAGCACCGTCACCGCTTGGGCAAATAACAGCCAAAAGCGTCTAAGCATCTGAAGACAAGAGGTCTATATGGATCGGATTGAACTTGAATTGTACTTGAACACTCTCCTTGAAACCGCGCGCTTCAAGGACTATTGCCCGAACGGACTGCAGGTCGAAGGCCGCCGCCGGATCAACAAACTCGCGACTGGCGTGACCGCGTCGGTGGCCTTCCTCGAGGCCGCGCTCGACTGGGGCGCGGACGCCGTGCTGGTCCATCACGGCTACTTCTGGCGCAACGAGGCGCCGCAGATCACCGGCCGCAAGCATGCTCGACTGAAGCTGCTGCTCGCCAACGACCTGAACCTGTTCGCCTATCACCTGCCGCTCGACGATCACCCCGATTTCGGCAACAACGCGCAGATCGGCGAGAAGATGGGCTGGATCAGCGACGCACGTTTCGGCGACAACGATCTCGGCTGGCTCGCCACGTTGCCGATGCCGATTTCGCTGTCGCACCTGAGCGCGGAAATCGAGCAAACGCTGGGCCGCACGCCGCTCGTGTTCGGCGATCCCGATATGCAGCTGCGCCGCGTCGGCTGGTGCACGGGCGCCGCGCAAGGGATGTTCGACGCGGCGATCAACGCGGGCGTCGACGCCTACGTGACTGGCGAAGTATCGGAGTCGGTGATGCATACGGCGGCGGAAAGCGGCGTCGCGTTTCTCGCGGCCGGCCACCACGCGACAGAACGTTTCGGCGTGCAGGCGGTGGGCAAGCATCTGTCCGAATCGTTCGATATCGAACACCTGTTTATCGACATTCCGAATCCCGTTTGAATTGCGAATTGCATTAACGAAGAAAAAGGCGCGAATACCGTAGAAGGCGCTTAAAAGGAGGTGCAAAAAAGTTTGCGATCGGTACGGACAAACCCTGAGTTATCAAGGGCTTCGCACGGTTTTTGGCAATCGGCCCTTGTAAATGGCGACTCCATTCGAGCAAACTAGCGGCGGTAGAAGCGACGTGAAGGAAAAATCCAACTCAGAAGTGGGGCGTGTGATGCGAGACAAAGAAGAGGAACGCGTCGATGGCAGCCGCCGTAACTGGCTGGTAGCGACGACCGTAGCAGGCGGCATAGGAGGTGTTGCCGTTGTCGTACCCTTTGTTAGTTCGTTTGCACCATCCGAAAAGGCCAAGGCCGCAGGGGCCCCGGTCGAAGTCGATATCAGTGGTCTGAAGCCCGGCGACATGATGACGGTCGCCTGGCGTGGCAAGCCGGTGTGGATCATCAACCGCACCGACCGCATGCTCGCCGATGTTCAAAAAGCCGATAGCCAGGTAGCGGACCCCCACACGGAGAATCCCTTCTCGATGCCGCTGCCGGACTACTGCAACAACGAATTCCGTTCACGCGCCGAGAACAAGCATCTGCTGGTTGCCGTCGCCGTTTGCACGCATCTGGGCTGCACGCCGACGCCGCGCTTCCAGGAAGGCCCGCAGGCCAATCTGCCCGACGACTGGCCCGGCGGCTTTCTGTGCCCGTGCCACGGCTCGACCTACGACATGGCCGGCCGCGTCTTCAAGAACAAACCCGCCCCGCAGAACCTCGACATCCCACGCTTCATGTTCACGTCGGCGACGGCCCTTGTGATCGGGAAGGACGAAAAAGGAGAAGCGTAATGGCGAGCGAACACGAAGTAGAGACGACCGGGCTGGCTGGTTGGATCGACCAGCGCTTCCCGATGACTGCCACGTGGAAGAAGCACGTTTCCGAGTACTACGCGCCGAAGAACTTCAACTTCTGGTACTTCTTCGGTTCGCTTGCATTGCTGGTGCTGGTCAACCAGATCGTCACCGGCATCTGGCTGACGATGAACTACAAGCCCGATGCGACGCTTGCGTTCGCGTCGGTCGAGTACATCATGCGCGAGGTGCCGTGGGGTTGGCTGATCCGCTACATGCACTCGACGGGTGCGTCGATGTTCTTCGTCGTCGTGTATCTGCACATGTTTCGCGGGCTTTTGTATGGCTCCTACCGCAAGCCGCGCGAGCTGGTGTGGATTTTCGGCTGCCTGATCTTCCTGTGTCTGATGGCCGAGGCGTTCTTCGGCTACCTGCTGCCGTGGGGCCAGATGTCGTTCTGGGGCGCGCAGGTGATCGTGAATCTGTTCTCGGCGATTCCGTTCATCGGTCCTGATCTGTCGCTGTGGATTCGCGGCGACTACGTCGTCTCCGACGTCACGCTGAACCGCTTCTTCGCGTTCCACGTGATCGCGATTCCGCTGGTGCTGGTCGGCCTCTTGATCGCGCACCTCGTCGCGCTGCACGAAGTCGGCTCGAACAACCCGGATGGCATCGAGATCAAGGCGAAGAAGGGGCCGGATGGCGTGCCGCTCGACGGTATTCCGTTCCACCCGTACTACTCGGTGCACGACTTCATGGGTGTGGCGATCTTCCTGCTGATCTTCGCGGCGATCATCTTCTTCGGGCCGGAAATGGGCGGGTACTTCCTTGAAGCGAACAACTTCGTTCCCGCGAATCCGCTGCAGACGCCGCCGGAAATTGCGCCAGTCTGGTACTTCACCGCTTTTTATGCGATGCTGCGCGCCACCACCGATCCATTCAAGATCGTGCTGATGATCGTCATCGCGCTACTCGGGTTGCTCGCGCTGGTGCGCGCACGCGGCAAGTGGAAGATCGGGTTGCCGGTTCTCGCGGTGCTGGTGATCGTTGCGATGGTGTTCACCGAATCGAAGTTCTGGGGCGTCGTAGTGATGGGCAGCGCGGTGATTTCGCTCTTCTTCCTGCCGTGGCTGGACCGCTCGCCGGTCAGGTCGATTCGCTACCGGCCGTTCTTCCACAAGGTTTTCTTCGGGATCTTCGTGATCGCGTTCCTTACGCTCGGCTTCCTCGGCACGCGGCCGCCATCGCCCGCCGCGACGCTGATCGCGCAGATCTGCGCGCTGGTCTACTTCGCTTTTTTCCTCGGCATGCCCTTCTGGACGCGGCTTGGCAAGTTCAAGCAGCCACCGGAACGGGTGCGGTTCAAGCCTCACTAATCGCGAGCCAGGAGAACACGAAGATGAAAAAACTGCTTTCGATGTGCGCGCTGGTCGGCGCGACTGTGCTTGCGCTGCTGGCCGCTCCGGTCCACGCGGACGAGAATTTCCCGCTCAATCGCGCGCCGGACAACACGAACAATTTCGCTTCTTTGCAGCGCGGCGCGCAATTGTTTGTAAACTACTGCCTGAATTGCCACAGCGCGAACCTGATGCGCTACAACCGCCTGACCGATCTCGGCATTACGCCGAACGAAGTCCAGGCGAATCTGCTGTTCACCACCGACAAGGTCGGCAACACGATGACCGTGGCGATGCGCCCGGACGACGCGAAAGCGTGGTTCGGGGCGACGCCGCCGGATTTGTCGGTGGAGGCGCGGGCGCGGGGCACGGACTGGCTGTACACGTATCTGCGCAGTTTTTACCGCGACGATACGCGGCCGACCGGCTGGAACAATCTGGTGTACGAGAACGTGAGCATGCCTCACGTGCTGTGGCAGCTTCAGGGGCAGCGAGCGGCAAAATTCGGTGATGAAACCGACGAAAAAACCGGCGAAAAGGTACACAAATTCCTCGGTTTCCAGCAACTCACTCCGGGGACGATGTCGCCGGTAGATTATGATTCTGCTGTGGCCGACCTCGTGTCGTACCTGTCATGGATGTCCGAACCGACGCAGCAAACCCGCAAGCAACTTGGCGTGTGGGTGCTGTTGTTCCTCGGTATCCTGAGCTTTTTCGCCTGGCGACTGAACGCCGCGTACTGGAAACATATCAAATAATCACGCCGCTATACGGCGTGGGGCCGGCGCCAGGAAAGACCTGCTGAACGGTTTTTCCGTGCGCTGGCCCTTCAGCTTTTTGAGGAAACGTAAACATGATGGTTCTGTATTCCGGCACTACCTGCCCGTTCTCCCAGCGTTGCCGGCTGGTGTTGTTCGAAAAGGGCATGGACTTCGAGATCCGCGACGTCGACCTGTTCAACAAGCCGGAAGACATCGCCGTGATGAATCCGTATGGTCAGGTGCCGATTCTCGTCGAACGGGACCTGATTCTGTACGAATCGAACATCATCAACGAGTACATCGACGAGCGTTTCCCGCACCCGCAGCTGATGCCGGCCGATCCGGTGCAGCGCGCGCGGGCACGCCTGTTCCTGCTCAACTTCGAGAAAGAGCTGTTCGTCCACGTCGGCACGCTCGAAAACGAGAAGGGCAAGGCAGCGGAGAAGAATCACGAGAAGGCGCGCCTCGCGATCCGCGATCGCCTGACGCAGCTCGCGCCGATCTTCCTGAAAAACAAGTACATGCTCGGCGAAGAGTTCTCGATGCTCGACGTCGCGATCGCACCGCTGCTGTGGCGCCTCGACCACTACGGTATCGAGCTGTCGAAGAACGCCGCACCGCTGATGAAGTACGCCGAGCGCATTTTTAGCCGCCCGGCTTATATCGAAGCGCTGACGCCGTCGGAAAAGGTGATGCGTCGTTGAGTTTGGCTTTGGTGCGCGGGCGCCGCATCGCTTCGATGCGCACCCGCGTCCGCAAGAGGACTGTTGATGCAAGAGATTTCCACGAAGCCTTATCTGCTGCGCGCGCTTTATGAGTGGTGCACGGATAACGGCTACACACCGCACATCGCGGTCCGCGTCGACAATCAGACGCGCGTGCCGCGTCAGTTCGTGCGAGACAACGAGATCGTGTTGAACATCAGCTTCGAGGCGACCAGCCAGCTGCAGATGGGCAACGAGTGGATCGAGTTTAACGCGCGCTTCTCCGGCAAGTCGCACAAGATCGAAGTGCCGGTCGCCAATATTCTCGCGATCTACGCGCGCGAGAACGGCCAGGGTATGGCGTTCCCGGTGGAATCGGCGGGCGGCGAGGCTCAGGATTCCGGCGCGGATGCCGCGGACGAAGCCGACACGCCGGCGGCGCCGCGCGCCGTCGAAACCGCGCCGGCCGACCCGGCCGCGGCCAGCGACGCCGACGACAAACCGCAACCCGACGATGATGGATCGAAAGGTGGCGGAAGGGCTCGCCTTAAGATCGTGAAATGAAGTAGAATCACGGCCTCATGCCGGCTTAGCTCATCAGGTAGAGCGCTTGACTTGTAATCATGAGGTGGCGGGTTCGAGTCCTGCAGCCGGCACCAGATTGCTTTATCAGCAGTAACTGGAAATCCTTGAAAACCCCGTCGAAGCACACGCTTCGGCGGGGTTTTTCTTTTTCGGCGGTCGAGTCGGCAAGCTAGACGACTTGACCTCGCCGCCGTCCATGCACAGCGTCGATCCGGTCATCCAGCGTGCTGCTGGCGATATGACGAAAGCCATCAGCTCCGCAATTTCCTCCGCTGTGCCATAGCGCGAGATGCCAGCAACGGCAGACAGAGATCGAGATCGACACCGAGCGCTTTCACGCCCGCCTGCTCGGGCTAGGACGTCGTTTCGTCGAGATTCGGTCGATTGCGCGCCGCCGGCACGTTCGAATCAAAATCGCCCGACCCGCGTGCGCGACAGTTGTTTTCACCTGCCGAGGGTGGTTTTTTCGTCTTTCGCCCATGCCGGAAAGACGTGAATGCGGCGTGAGGTGAGCCGCCGGATGGCTCAAAAATCCCGATAATCTCTTTCACCTTGTCGATAGTAGACGTTTTAGTCTGCAATCGGCGCGCCAAAATGCAGCGCGGCCTAAGGTGCGACGTCTGATGGCTCAAAAATCACGATATCTCCTTCACCTTGTCGATCGTGGACGTTTTAGTATCCGTTTGCCAAACTTCGCTCCTATCGCAGCGAAAGGTGAGCCACTGAATGGCAGCAAATTCACGATATCTCTTTCACCTTGTCGATTATGGACTATTTAGTCTGAATATGGCCGCGAAATGCCACCCCGTGCGCTAAGGTGCGCCGCCGAACGGCTCAAAAATCACAATAGCTCTTTCACCTTGTCCATTGTGGACTTGGGTGTCCAAATTCGGCGCGTCTAAACTTACCTGATCATCGTCCCCAATCTATGCCGCGCCGCGAAGCCGCACGGCGGCGGTACGGTACTATTCGGGCGTCGCCCCGGGATGGCGGGCAGCCGCCAGACGTTCCGGTCCGCTGCCGCGGTTAACGTCGCCGGCGACGTCACATCGACTCCATTGCACCATGACCAGCCCCGCAACTCTCACTTGGCCCGAAGCCGACGGCCCGCGCACCGCACGCTGGCGCTCCGAAGCGGCCGTGCCGCCGCCGAAGCGCGTCGTCGTCGCCGACGACCGCACCACTGCCGATTCGGCCTACCGCCTCGCCTGCGAAGGCACCGCGCTGTTGTGGCACGGCGACTTCCAGAACGCGCGCCAACTGTTGCAGGCGGTCGCGCGTCGGCTCGAACGCAAGCCGCGCAAGCAAGGCGCGACACCGCTCGACGCGTTCAACCTGCATCGGCAGGCGCAGTCGCAGCGCGCGCGCACGCTCGGCATGATCCTGATTCCGCTCGATGCCGACTACGGCATTTCCCTGCGCCGCGCGCCCGACGTGCGGCAGGCCTGCATCGAAGCGTACGGACCGGCGACCGGCGAGGCGTCGGTCGTGTCGTTGCGCGAGTTGCTCGGTTTGATCGGCGCGCACGAATGGCGCAAGAAGGGTGTCGATGTCGCGGCGCTCGGCGAGCGCATTCATCCGCATTACGGCGTGTTCTCACCGGTGCGCGGCGAGTACGTCGATCTGGTCGCGCGTACGGCGCTACCGTCGCTGGACCTCGCATTCGATATCGGCACCGGCACCGGCGTGCTGGCCGCGCTGCTGGCTAAACGCGGCGTGCGCAAGATCGTCGCGACGGACCAGGATGCGCGCGCGCTGGCGTGTGCGCGTGAAAATCTCGTCCGTCTTGGGTACGCCGGGCAGGTCGAGATCGTACAGGCCGATCTGTTTCCGGACGGCCGGGCACCGCTCGTCGTCTGCAATCCGCCGTGGGTGCCGGCGCGGCCCGCGTCGCCGCTCGAATACGCGGTCTATGACCCGGACAGCCGGATGCTGCTCGGCTTCCTGAACGGGCTCGCCGATCATCTGACGCCGGGCGGCGAGGGCTGGCTGATCATTTCGGATTTCGCCGAGCACCTCGGGTTGCGCACGCGCGAATGGCTGTTGGCGGCGATCGAGCAGGCGGGGCTCAGTGTAGTGGGACGCGAGGACATTCGTCCACGGCATCCGAAGGCCAGCAATCAGAACGATCCGCTGTATGTTGCGCGAGCCGCCGAGATCACGTCGTTGTGGCGGCTCAAGTTGCGGTGACGGCGAGTGCGCGCGTCACGCCGATGCGCGGCGCGCTTCCAGATACGCGCATGCGCCCCGGCCGGCCACCAGCCCGCTAGCAAAACAGGCCGTCAGCAGATAACCGCCGGTCGGTGCTTCCCAGTCGAGCATTTCGCCCGCGCAGAATGCGCCGGGCATCCGGTCGATCATCAGATGCGCGTCCAGCGCCTCGAAGGGGATGCCACCCGCCGTGCTGATCGCTTCGTCGATCGGTCGCGCGCGCAGCAGTCGCACCGGCAGCGCCTTGATCTCGTGGGCGAGGCCGCGCGCGTCGGCGAATGCTTCTTTCGACAGAATCTCGTGCAACAGCGCCAGCTTGACGCCGCCGATGCCGATCCGCCCATGCAGATGACTCGCGATCGAGCGTGAGCCGCGCGGCCGCGTCACTTCCTCGATGACTCGCTCGAGCGGCAGGCCCGGCAGGAGATCCAGCGAGATGGTGACCTCACCGTCGGCCAGAATCCGCTCGCGGATCGGCGCCGACAGCGCGTAAATCAGGCTCCCTTCGAGGCCGGTTTCGGTCAGAAGTATTTCACCTTGTCGATTGTGGACTTTTCCGTCTACATCGGTGAAGGAGATCGCGATCGTCTTGATCGGCTGACCGGCGAAACGCTCGCGCAGATACGGGCTCCAGTCCGCGTCGAAGCCGCAGTTCGCGGGGCGCAGCGGCGTCACCGGCACTTCGCGCGACGTCATCAGCGGCACCCACGCGGCGTCGGAGCCGAGCCGCGGCCAACTCCCGCCGCCGAGCGCGAACACGACCGCGTCGTAGCGCACCGTCTGTTCACCGTCGGGCGTGGCGAAGCGCAGCGCGTGCGCGGCGTTGTCTTCCGACACTGACGCCCAGCCGTTCCACTTGTGACGCATGTGGAACTGCACGCCCGCTTCGCGCAGCCGATGCAGCCACGCGCGCAGCATCGGTGCGGCCTTCATGTCGGACGGAAACACGCGCCCCGAACTGCCGACGAACGTCTCAACGCCCAACTCGCGCAACCAGGCGCGCAGCGCGTCGGGACCGAATGCGTCGAGCAGCGGCGCGATGCGCCCGCGGCGCTCGCCATAGCGGTCGAGAAACGGCTCGAGCGCTTCCGAATGCGTGATGTTCATGCCGCCTTTGCCCGCCATCAGGAATTTGCGGCCGACCGACGGCATCGCGTCATATACGTGGACTTGCACGCCGCGCCGGGCAAGCATCTCGGCGGCCATCAGGCCGGCGGGGCCGCCGCCGATTACGGCGACGCGGGTGGAATCGAGCGAGGAGGGCATGCGGTTCGGCGAATCTGCGGGGGGAAAGGCGGTGCGCCGCCAGCGACCGAACGGACGGGCGGCGCGAAGGGCGTTATTGTCACACCGCGCGCGGCGCGCGGCAAACGCCGTCGAACGCAGTCGAACTTCGTTCACCGCTTGGCTCGCGCCGCACGCGACCTATACTTTTCACACATCTTCCATCGGACGTCGTTCGCGTCGTTCCCCCGCGTCAATCCCCATCACATCACTTGCGACGCAGCCACTGCGGCGCGCTCACTGCCGCGCGCCGGCAGCCGACGCCCATCGCCTGTCGAATCGATGGAAGAGTCGATCGTCTGGTTCAAGGAGATTGTCATGACCCGCAAATACATCGACTGCCGCGAATTTCCGAGCGAAATGAACTGCACCGTCGCGATGTCCGCCGACAGCGACAGCGAGCTGCTCGAAGCCGCGGTCCAGCATGCCGTCAGCGTTCACAAGCACGCGGATTCGCCGGAGCTGCGCGCGCAGCTGAAGACGCTATTTCATGAGGGAACGCCGCCGGCCGAGGCGCCGCGCGCTTGAGATACCCGTGCAAGGGGAGTGTGGAAGCCCGCGTCGCGAGCGGCATCTAGCCGCCGCGCGCGATCGTGTAGCAGCAGTGTTGTGGTGAACGCGATACCAAGCCATCCTAACCGAGATGCCGACGCGCTAGCCCGGATACGCCTCATCGACCTTCAGTCCGGCGAGCTTGAAGATCACCCGCAACGTCTGCGGCTTGATGTCGCGTCGCGACGCGAGCGTCGTCATCACGAAGTCGAGCACCTTGGCGTACTTGAGCATCGTCAGGCAAGTTTCGAGGTCGACGTTGCCGTCGCGCATGACCTCGGCGAGCCGCAGCATTTCCGTGGAGATGTCGCGAGCCATCTCCAGTTCGAGTTGCTGTTTCTCCGACCATGCCGGCGCCGTGGTCAGCTTCGCCAGCATTTCCTGAAACTTCTGTTCGACATTTCCGTTGGGTACCGTATCCATTGCCGCCTCTTCTGTGATCATCCGAGCGCGCGACCGGTTGCGAAGCCGGCCGCTGCTGGTTACGTAACGTTCGGCCCGCGTTGCGGGACCGCTCTCCCCACATGCATCCGCTTCGCGTGTCCGGTCGCACGGCCGGACAGCCTCCTGTTTTCGGCGACACGGCCTGCGCCCGCGGGCTCAGCCGGCGCGCAAGCTGTTTTCAGCCATTATCGAGACACTTCCGCGCGGCGCCTGTCGCGCAGGAAGTGTTCCCAGCAGAGCACCGATGTCGCGTGGTCCGCGCGGCGTGCTCGCTGGGAATGTCGCAGTTTGGGTAAACTGGCAGTAACTTTTCTCTTTTTCCGTCATCTGTCGCACGTTCGCGCTGCGATTGATGGCGACCCACACGATGTCCGGCAAAACCCACGAAATCCGTCCCAACCAGTCCGTCGAGCTGCTCAAAGAGCTCCACATCCTCACGCGCGACGGCAAGATGAATCAGGACAGCCGTCGCAAGCTGAAGCAGGTCTACCACCTGTTCCAGTTCATCGAGCCGCTGCTCAAGGACCTGAAGGACCAGCAGGGCTCGCTGACGCTCGTCGATCACGGCGCGGGCAAGTCATACCTCGGTTTTATCCTCTACGACCTGTTTTTCAAGGAGTTTCAGGACGCCGCTGGTGGGGCTTCGCACATTTATGGCATCGAAACGCGCGAAGAGCTGGTGACGAAGTCCGAAGAGCTGGCGGCGCGGCTCGGCTTCAAGGGGATGTCGTTTCTGAATCTGTCGGTGGCCGAGTCGATCACGTCGACGCGGCTGCCCGCCGAAATCGACATCGTGACCGCGCTGCACGCGTGCAATACCGCCACCGACGACGCGATCCGTTTCGCGCTCGAAAAGCACGCGAAGTACATCGTCGTCGTGCCGTGCTGCCAGGCCGAGGTGGCCGGCGTGCTGCGGCAGAACAAGGGCAAGGCGCTGAAGAACGCGCTCACGGAAATCTGGCGGCATCCGCTGCACACGCGCGAATTCGGCAGTCAGATCACGAACGTGCTGCGCTGTCTGCAACTCGAGGCGCATGGCTATCAGGTCAGCGTGACCGAGCTGGTCGGCAGGGAACACTCGATGAAAAACGAGCTGATCATCGCGCAGTACAAGGATCTGCCACGGCGCCGGCCGGCTGAGCGGCTCGGCGAAGTGCTGGACACGCTCGGGCTCGATGCGCTGAAGGAGCGGTTTTTCGTGCCGGCCTGAGGCGCAGCCTGGCGCTTCACCTAGCGCTTCATCAACGCATCCCAGCCGGCGAGGCCAATGCGCCGCAGCGTTTCCTGATTGCGCTCGTAAATCTCTTCGGCGTCGGGAAAGGCCTGTACCGCCCGCTCGATGCTGTCTTCACGCAGCAGATGCAGGATCGGATAGGGCGCCCGGTTCGTGTAGTTTTCGATGTCGTCGGGCTCGCTGCCTTCGAACTGGTAGCGCGGATGGAAGCTCGCGATCTGGATCACGCCTTCGAGCCGCAGTTGCTGGATCAGGCGGTCGGCGAAGAACAGGCAGTCGTTGAAGTCGAGAAAGCCGCCGAACGCGCGCGGCAGGATCAGCAGCGTCGTGTCGATGGCGGCGGGGTCGGCGGCGACGAGCGTCTGCAGTTCGGCTTCCAGGTCGGAGAGTACCGCTTCGAGCGTGTCCGCTTCGCTCACCGCATAGCGAATCTGCTCCTTCACATGCACGGCCTTCGCGAACGGGCACAGGTTCAAGCCGATCACGGCTTCCGTCAGCCAGTGACGGGTCGTGGCGATAACGGCATCGTGGGATTCGGCGGGCAACGGCATGGCGGACGGATGCGACGAGGAAACGCGCAATTCTAAAGGACCCACTGACGGACTGACTCAGCGAGCCTGCTTGTCCCCGCGAGCGGCCGCAATCAACTGCGCGGCGACTTTCGGCGCGGCGAGGATCGGCCCGCAGCCCGGCCCGTAAGTCTGGCTCGCCGCGTACACGCCCTCGATCAGCAGACCGAGCCCATCG
Organism: Paraburkholderia sp. EG304; assembly: GCF_046543485.1. NCBI lineage: Bacteria > Pseudomonadati > Pseudomonadota > Betaproteobacteria > Burkholderiales > Burkholderiaceae > Paraburkholderia > Paraburkholderia sp. EG304. Next base: position 113,302 of record NZ_JBKGUA010000016.1, read on the forward strand.
GCGAGCGCTTGCGGATCGTCGGCGCCGGCCGCCGTCGACAGTTCGACGAGGCGCGCCATCAAGCGCTGCTTGTTGCGGAATACGAACTGCCGCGCCGGATGCGCGGTATCCGAAAACTCCACCGACACGTTCACGAACGGGCAGCCGCGGTAATGATCGACCGAGGCGCGCACTGCGAGGTCGTCGAAGTACTGCTGGAGCTGCTTCGCCGGCTCGCCCGGATGCTTCGCGAAACTCTTCTCGACGTAGCCGAAGAACTGCTCGTCCTTCTGTTCCAGATACGCCATTACCAGATCGTCCTTCGACGAAAACTGCCGGTACAGGCTCATTTTGTTCACACCCGCGCGCTCGACCACCGCATCGACGCCTACCGTGCGCACGCCCTCGCGATAGAACAACTCGCTAGCCGCGCGCAGCAGATGCTGTTGCGCCTGCGGCCCGGCGGTCTGTGCGCCGCGCGCGCGCCGTGAGCGAGTAGCGGCGGGCTTGAGAGTTTCGCTGTCGGACATGGCAAGTCACCCGATTGAATTGACGCCTTGACATGTTACCGACCAGTAACTAACATCGCAACACTATTGTGACTGATCTGTCACAAATCATTTACAGAAGCCGTAACAGTAACAATACGAACGATGCCGCCACCCCGGCCGCGTCGATTGGAGAACCGATGAACTGGGCTGCGCGACTGATAGGCGGACGTTTCCACTATGGCTGGTTGACCGTCGCCGTGGTGTTTCTCGTATTGCTCGCGGCGGCGGGTACGCGCGCGACGCCGAGCGTGATGATGGTGCCGCTCGAGCACCAGTTCGGCTGGAGCCGCGCGACGATTTCGCTCGCGATCTCGGTGAACATCGCGCTGTACGGGTTGATGGGGCCGTTCGCGGCCGCCGCGATGCAGCGCTTCGGTGTACGTCCGACGCTGCTGGCGGCGCTCGGTACGATGGCCGCGGGCGTCGCGCTGTCGTCGCTGATGGCGCATCCGTGGCAGATGGTGTTGATCTGGGGTGTGATGGTCGGCGGATCGACCGGGGTCGCGGCGCTGTCGCTGTCGGCGACCGTCGTGACGCGCTGGTTCACGACGCGCCGCGGTCTCGTGATGGGTATCCTGACCGCCAGCTCGGCGACCGGCCAGCTGGTGTTCCTGCCGCTGCTCGCGGCCATCGCCGAGCACTACGGCTGGCGCCAGGTCGTCTGGGTCGTCGCGCTCGCGGCGGGCATCGTGATTCCGCTCGTCGCGTTCCTGCTGCCCGAGCATCCGGCCGACATGCAGTTGCGCCCATACGGCGAACCGCACGACGCGCCGATTACCACGACCGTCACCAGGCAGAACCCGCTCGCGATCGCGTTCGGCACGCTCGCGTCGGCGAGCAAAACGCGCGATTTCTGGCTGCTGTTCTTCAGCTTCTTCATTTGCGGCGCGAGCACCAATGGCTACGTCGGCACCCATCTGATCGCGATGTGCGGCGACTATGGCATGACCGAAGTGCAGGGCGCGTCGCTGCTCGCGGCGATGGGCGTGTTCGACCTGTTCGGCACGACGCTGTCGGGCTGGCTGTCGGATCGCTTCAATAGCCGCGTGTTGCTGTTCTGGTACTACGGGCTGCGCGGCCTGTCGCTGATGTATCTGCCACACGCGTTCGGCATCGACTTTTTCGGGTTGCCGCTGTTCGCGGTGTTCTACGGTCTCGACTGGATCGCCACGGTGCCGCCGACCGTGCGTCTCGCCACCGACGTCTACGGCAAGGAATCGGCGCCGATCGTGTTCGGCTGGGTGGTCGCCGGCCACCAGCTCGGCGCGGCGTTCGCGGCGCTCGGCGCGGGCATGCTGCGCGCGAGCCTCGGCACTTATACGGTCGCGTCGATGATTTCCGGCGGCTTGTGCCTGATCGCCGCGGTGATCGTGCTGCGCATCAACCGCCCGGCCAAAGTGCCGGCACCGCAGGCAATCTGAATCGCCTTCGCGAACCGCGCAGATTCACTGTTAGCAAAGCAACGGCGCACGGCCCATAACGGGCCGTGCGCGCTTTTTCATCCAGCGCGCATAGCCCCCCGCCGCAAGTTGGAGCGCGCACCGAAAGCCCGTTATGCTATGTGGCCTCGGGCAACCGCCCGACCATCATGAATTTCTACCGAGAGAAGCGCATGGCCAAGAAACCCGCCTCAACCGAAGTTGCCATTCACGAGCTGATTGCAGGCCGCTGGAGCCCGCGCGCGTATTCGAGCGAGCCGGTCAGCCGCGATCAATTGCGCGCCGTGCTCGAAGCGGCGCGCTGGGCGCCGTCCTCGTATAACGCGCAGCCCTGGCGTTTTGTCGTATTCGATCGCAGCGTCGATGAAGTCGCGTTCAAGAAGGCTTTCGCCACGCTCGTGCCGTTCAACCAGGGCTGGAATGCGCCCGCGCCGGTGCTGATCGCGGTCACCGCGCACACCCTGACCAACAAGGGCGACGTCAATCGCTGCGCGCTCATGACGCGGGCGCGGCGGCGATGTCGCTGGTGCTGCAGGCGCACGCGCTCGGCCTCGCCGCGCACCAGATGAGCGGCTTCGACGTGAACGCGTTCCGCACCACCTTCGAATTGCCGAAAGACGTCGAGCCGATCGCGATGATCTCGCTTGGCCATTACGGCGACGTCGACAAACTGGACCCCGTCCTGCGCGAACGCGAGAAGGCGCCGCGTCAGCGCGTGGCGCTCGCGGAAATCGCGTACGGCGGCGGCTGGAAGAAGGCGTTTTGAGCAACGGATTCGCGGCGCTTGCCGCGTGACTTCGCCAGACAGTCATGTACGCGCGGCACGGTCCGCGCGTTTTTCATCGGCGCTGTGTGCGCCGAGCTCTTCATCCGTCACGCTCGACAGCGGTGCCGCCACATGCTCGAGCGGCTTGCGCTCAGCGTCGACACCCCAGATCGCTGCGACGAGCGCCGCCGCGAGCATCAAGCCCGAGCCGACCAGATAGCCCGAAAACACTTCGCTGCGCTGATGCGTGTCGATCAGCCGACCGAAAAACGCCGGCCCGATGATGCCGCCCAGCGCGGTGCCGAACGCATAGAAAACCGCGATCGCGAGCGCGCGGATTTCGAGCGGAAACGATTCGCTGACGGTCAGATACGCGGAACTCGCGGCCGCTGACGCGAAGAAGAAAATCACCATCCAGGCGACCGTCTGCGTGACGACGGTAAGCAGTTGCTGCTCGAACAGATAGCCCGACAGCGTCAGCAGGATCGCCGACATCGCGTACGTCGCGGCGATCATCTTGCGTCGGCCGATCACATCGAATAGCCGCCCGAGCACGAGCGGCCCCAGGAAATTACCGAGCGCGAAAGGCAGCAGATACCAGCCGATGTCGCCGCCCGGCACGTGATAGAAGTCGGTGAGGACGAGCGCGTAGGTGAAAAAGATCGCGTTGTAGAAGAATGCCTGTGCGGTCATCAACGTGAGACCGACCAGCGAGCGGCGCCGGTGCACGTTGAACAGCGTATGGAACACCTCGCGTAACGGTGTATGGTCGCGCGCACGCAGACGTAGCCGCGTGAGGGCGTCGTCGGCGAGCGTGTGGCCGTCCTCGCGAAAACGCGTTTCGATGCCCTCGACGATCGTCCGTGCGTCACGCTCGTCACCATGCGTGAGCAGCCAACGTGGGCTTTCGGGTATCCAGATGCGCATCGGCAGAATCCCGAGCGCGAGCACCGCGCCGATGAAAAAACACGCGCGCCAGCCCCAGTCGGAAGGCAGCAGATGCGGGTCGAGCAGTACCAGCGAGCCCGCGGCGCCGAGCCCCGCGCCAACCCAGAACGTGCCGTTGATGCCGAGGTCGGTCCAGCCGCGCACGCGTGCCGGCGTGAATTCCTGGATCGTCGAGTTGATCGCCGTGTATTCGCCGCCGATACCCGCGCCGGTTAGGAAGCGGAACAGCATGAAGCTCATCAGATTCCACGACAGCGCGGTCGCCGCGGTCGCGGCCAGATAAAGCGTCAGCGTGATGAAAAAGAGCTTGCGGCGGCCGAGCCGATCGGTCAGCCAGCCGAAACCGAGTGCGCCGAGCACCGCGCCGGCAATGTACGCGCTGCCCGCTAGGCCGACGTCGGCATTCGAAAAGCGCAGCGCCGGGCTGGTTTTCAGCGCGCTCGCGACCGCGCCCGCCAGCGTCACTTCGAGCCCGTCGAGCAGCCACGTCACGCCGAGCGCGACTACGATCAGGGTGTGAAAGCGGCCCCACGGCAGGCGGTCCAGCCGCGACGGAAGGTCGGTTTCGATCAGCATTGCGTGGTGGGCATCGACGGCGGCGGTGGGCGGCACGCTCATACGCGAAGTCTCCTCGATGGCGAAATGCGGCGGCGTATCCTGTCCGATCCAGCAAGATCTGTTCCGCGCCACGATTCCGGACGATCTCGCCGCGGTTCCGTCAGCTTCAGTTGATGCTGCCGGAGTTTTCGTGATACAAAGCCGCTCCCCTTTCTGTGCGCGCCAGCCGTGAGCGGCCATTCCTGCCATGAACTATTGCGCGATTGACTTCGGTACTTCCAATTCGGCCGTTGCGATTCCGAGCGGCCCGCAGCTGAAGCTGGCGCCGGTCGAAGGCGCGTACACGACGCTGCCCACGGCGGTCTTCTTCAATACCGACGAAAACACCACCGAATTCGGGCGCGCGGCGCTCGCCGCATACATCGACGGTTTCGACGGCCGGCTGATGCGCTCGATGAAAAGCATTCTCGGCTCGCCGCTCGCCGAAAATACGACCGATCTCGGCGATGGCACTGCGATCAAGTACACCGACGTGATCGCGACGTTCCTGACCCATCTGAAGCGCGCGGCCGAGGCGAGCGCCGGCGGCGCGATCGACCGCGCCGTGCTGGGCCGCCCGGTGTTCTTCGTCGACGACGACCCGCGCGCCGACCAGATGGCGCAGCAACAGCTCGAAGCCGCTGCGCGCAGGGTCGGCTTGCGCGACATCCACTTTCAGTATGAACCGATCGCGGCTGCGTTCGACTACGAATCGCATCTGAGCGCCGAAGGACTCGTGCTTGTGGCGGACATCGGCGGTGGTACGTCGGACTTTTCGCTCGTGCGAGTGGGGCCGGAACGGATGAAGCGCGTCGAACGCAAGGACGACGTGCTCGCGCATCACGGTGTGCACGTCGCGGGTACGGACTTCGACCGGCGCGTAGAACTCGTGACGATCCTGCGCGAACTCGGTTATCAATCGCTAGATCCGCAAGGGCGCGAAATCCCGAACCGGATTTATTTCGATCTCGCGACCTGGCACCTGATCAACACCGTCTACACCCCGAAGCGCGTCAGCGAACTCGGACTGATGCGGCACCTTTTCACCGAAACGAAGCACCACGACCGGCTGATGCGCGTGGTCGAGCAGCGTTTTGGGCACGCGCTCGCGGCGCACGCGGAAGAGGCGAAGATTGGCGTGGCGGCGGGCGGCGAGACCGTGATCGATCTCGAGCAAGTGGAAGAGGATCTGCGCCTCGCCTTCGACGAAGCGCAACTCGTCAAAGCCGGCGAGGACGAAACGCGACGCATCGTGCAGGCCGCGCGCGATACGGTGCAGGCGGCGGGTGTCGCACCTCGCGACGTCGACGCGATTTATTTCACTGGCGGTTCGACCGGCCTTGCGTTTCTGTCGGGCGCGCTGGCGGCGGCGTTCCCGGACGCGAAAGCGGTGTTCGGCGATCGTCTCGCGAGCGTGGCGACTGGCCTCGGTATTCATGCCCGGCGCGTGTTCGGATAATCGCGAATAATCGGAAAATAATCCGCCGCGAATTGCGAATACGGCAATTTAATCATTGATTTCGATTTGCCGCCGATAAAGAAAAAACCCCGCCGAGGCGGGGTTTTTTGCGTCCAGAAGGAAGCTAGAAGCTTACACCGGCTTGATGTTAGCTGCTTGCTTGCCCTTCGGGCCCGTCTTCACTTCAAACGTGACCTTTTGGTTTTCTTGCAGCGTCTTGAAGCCGTCGACGCGAATTTCCGAGAAATGCGCGAACAGATCTTCACCGCCGCCGTCCGGAGTGATGAAGCCAAAGCCCTTAGCGTCGTTGAACCACTTGACGGTACCGGTTTCCATATTACTTTTTCCTAAAAATGGTGAATAAGGCCGAAGCCCGGGGTGCATGAAAATCAAGGAAGGGGGTAATGGGACCAACCGGAGTACCGTTGATGGGCGAACTACGAAAGAACCACTTCACTCGCCACTTGAAATCCTGCTGGAACGTTATACGGCGAATTCGGACGAAGGTCAACAGTCTGCACGAAACTTATCGGACTGGCGCGATGGTTTCTTACAAAATTTACATATCTGGACGATCTTTTGCCAGGGAGAACCCTTAGTCGGTTTCCCTGCAGCAACGCGGTGCAACCGTTAAACTACGCGCCGCGCGTCGGTTGCACCTATTCCGCATCTGGACGCGCTTTCATGCGCGTCACCACGTCCTCACCGCCACGAGCGATGTCACGCGGTGCCGACATGGTTCTGATTTAGGAGAAGACGTGAAAAGTTCTATACAACGGAACATCGGGCCATTCGCGCTGATGCTGACCGGTCTGGGCTCGATCATCGGATCGGGCTGGCTGTTCGGCGCGTGGAAGGCTGCAAAGATTGCCGGTCCCGCTGCAATTTGCGCATGGATCATCGGCGCGGTCGTGATTCTCGCGATTGCGCTGACCTACGCGGAACTCGGCGCGATGTTTCCGGAATCTGGCGGGATGGTGCGCTATGCGCGCTACTCGCACGGCGCGCTAGTCGGTTTCATCAGCGCGTGGGCCAACTGGATCGCGATCGTGTCGGTGATTCCAATCGAGGCCGAAGCATCGATTCAATACATGAGCACGTGGCCCTATCCGTGGGCGCATGCGCTGTTCGTCGACGGTTCATTGACCACCAACGGCCTGTTGTTGTCCGCCGGCCTCGTGATCATCTACTTCCTGCTCAACTACTGGGGCGTCAAGCTGTTCGCGCGCGCGAATTCCGCGATCACGATCTTCAAATTCCTGATCCCGGGCGCAACGATCGTCGGTCTGATGATGACCGGCGTCCACACCGAGAACTTCGGCCAGGCGAGCACATTCGCGCCGTACGGCTGGTCGGCGGTGCTGACCGCGGTCGCGACGAGTGGGATCGTGTTCGCGTTCAATGGTTTCCAGAGTCCGGTCAACCTGGCCGGTGAAGCGCGCAATCCGGCGAGGAGCGTGCCGTTCGCGGTGATCGGCTCGATCCTGCTCGCGCTCGTGATCTATGTGTTGCTGCAGATCGCGTACATCGGTGCCGTGAATCCGGCCGACGTGATGAAGGGCTGGAGCCACTTCAACTTCGCTTCGCCGTTCGCGGAGCTGGCGATCGCGCTGAACCTGAACTGGCTGGCGTTCCTGCTGTACGTCGACGCGTTCGTCAGCCCGAGCGGCACCGGTACGACCTATATGGCGACCACGACGCGGATGATCTACGCGATGGAGCGCAACAACACCATGCCAAAAATTTTCGGCCAGGTGCATCCGTTGTACGGCGTGCCGCGTCAGGCGATGTGGTTCAACCTGTTCGTGTCGTTCATCTTCCTGTTCTTCTTCCGCGGCTGGAGCTCGCTCGCGGCGGTGATTTCGGTTGCGACCGTGATCTCGTACTTGACCGGCCCGATTAGCCTGATGGCGCTGCGTCGCGCGGCAACCGATCTCGAGCGCCCGCTGCATATCGCCGGCATGAAGGTGATTGCGCCGTTCGCGTTCGTCTGCGCGTCGCTGATCCTGTACTGGGCGAAGTGGCCGCTGACCGGCGAAATCATTCTCCTGATGGTCGTCGCGTTGCCGGTGTACTTCTACTTCCAGGCCAAGCAGGGCTTCGAGGGCTGGAACCGCGATCTGAAGGCCGCCTGGTGGCTGGTCGCGTACCTGCCGATCATGGCGATCCTGTCGCTGATCGGCAGCAAGCAGTTCGGCGGCTTCGGCGTCCTGCCGTACGGCTGGGACATGCTCGTCGTGATCGCCTTCTCGTTGGTGTTCTACTTCTGGGGCGTGAACAGCGGCTATCGTTCGGAGTATCTGGACGAGCGGCTCGTGCACGACGAAGTGCTCGAAGGTATCGGCGCGCACTGAGCGTTCGTCCAAGCGAAGGGGCCGCTCGAAGCGGGGCCTTCACGTTAGAAAAAAGCCCGCCTGATCGATGATCAGGCGGGCTTTTTCGTTGGTCGTTACGGCTGGCTGGTTCCGCGGCGGATCAGGCGGTGCCGAACACGTAGTTCGTCATCGCGAGTGAGCGCTGGTAGGTGCCGAGCGACTGGATCGCAAGCGAATAGTCGTCGTCGGCGGCGCCGAGGGCGGCGAACACCGGCAACAGATGCTCGTCGGTCGGATGCATCAGCACCGCGTGCGGCGCCTGGCGGCGATAGTCGAGCAGCGCGTCGATATCGCGCGCGACGAGCTTGTCTTCGAACCAGTCGGTGAATTCGGTCACGCGCGGATCGGCGTCTTCCGGGCGAGCGGAGAAATCGGCGGCGCGCAGGTTATGGGTGATCTGACCGGAGCCGACCACCATCACGCCTTCGTCTTTCAGCGCGCGCAGCGCCCGGCCGACGCGGAAATGATGCGCGGCGTCCTTGTGCGGCTGGATCGACAGTTGCGCGATCGGCACGTCCGCTTGCGGGAACATCAGCAGCATCGGCACCCATGCGCCGTGGTCGAGTCCGTGCGGCTGCACGTCCGCGACGATGCCGCTCGCGCCGAGCAGCGCGGCGGCGCTGCGCGCGACGTCGGGTGCGCCCGGTGCCGGGTATTGGATTTCGTAGAGCTGGCGCGGAAAGCCATAAAAATCGTGGATGGTTTCAGGCGCCGTCGCGATGCTGGCGAGTGGCTGCGCGGTGCCCCAGTGCGCCGACAGCATCAGGATTGCCTCGGGACGGGGCAATTGCGTGCCGAGCGCGCCGAACTCGGCGGACGGCATCGACGGATCGATCGGCAACGTGGGCGAGCCGTGGGACAGAAAGAGCGAAGGTAAGCGGTTCATGACAGCAACGCGGCCGTGACAGCACGGCACGGAGAAATTGGGTTACTACCAATATAAGTCCACACGCCAGCTTGATAAATGGGCTCGCGGGGAATTGATTGTGTCGTGATTGTTGTTAATTATTGTTGCCGCAGCTAATCCTGCGCGTCCCGCAGTCCTTGCCATGCCGGCGACAACGCCGGTCCCAGCGCAAACAGATCGAGCACGCGTGCGATCGTGTGGTCGACCATCTCGTCGATCGAAGCAGGCTGGTTATAGAACGCGGGCAGAGGCGGGAAGATCACGCCGCCCATTTCGGTGACGGCCGTCATATTGCGCAGATGCGCGAGGTTGAACGGCGTTTCGCGCACCAGCAGCACGAGGCGGCGACGCTCCTTCAGGGTGACGTCGGCGGCGCGGGTGATCAGGTTGTCGGCGAAACCGTGCGCGATGCTCGCGAGCGTCTTCATCGAGCAGGGCGCGACGACCATGCCGTCGGTCGCGAACGAGCCGGACGCGATGCTTGCGCCGACGTCGCGCACCGAATGGACGACATCCGCGAGCGGATGCACGTCTTCTTTGCCCAACTGGAGTTCATGCTGGATGTTGAGCCAACCCGCGCTCGAAATCAGCAGGTGGCTCTCGACGCCGCCGAGCCGCCGCAACGTCTCGAGCAGCCGGATGCCGTAGATGGCGCCGGTGGCGCCGGTGATCGCGACGATCAGCCGGCGGGGCGCCGCGGTGCGTGCTTGCTGCATGGCTTGCGGCGCCTGATAAAGCGAACGAAGCGTTGAACGCTCAGGCCGCGGCGAACAGCTGCTGCAGTTCGCCCGATTCGTACATCTCCATCATGATGTCCGAGCCGCCGATGAACTCGCCCTTCACATACAGCTGTGGAATGGTCGGCCAGTTCGAGAACACCTTGATCCCCTGACGGATTTCGTCGTCTTCGAGCACATTGACGGTCTTGATTTCACCGACGCCGCACGCTTTCAGGATCTGGATGGCGCGGCCGGAAAAACCGCACATCGGGAACTGGGCCGTGCCCTTCATGAAGAGAACGACGTTGTTGCCGTCGACGATTTGCTTGATGCGTTGTTGCGTATCCATGACTGACCTTGCGGTTCCGATAAAGGATGGGAATAGGCTGAAATGATAGCGGATTTCGCTACGGGCGGCCGCAGCCGCGTCGCGCCTGGGGTTTTAGCCTCGGCGGCCGCGCTTAGGCCGCGGCGGCGCGCAACACGCCCCCGCTGATTCGCTCGATGCCGGCGAGATCGCGCTCCGAGCGGACCTCGGCAAAACCGCCCGTGCTCAGCAACGCGCGCACGGCTTCGGCCTGGTCGTAGCCGTGTTCGATCCACAGCGCGCCGTCGGCGACGAGACGCTCGGGCGCACCGGCGACGATCGCGCGGATCGCGCTGAGGCCGTCGGCCTCGTCGGTGAGCGCGCCGCGCGGCTCGAAGCGCAGATCGCCTTCGGCCAGATGCGGGTCGCCGCTCGCGATATACGGTGGATTGCTGACGATCGCGTCAAAGCGCAGCGCGGCGTCGAGCGAGCCGTACCAGTCGCTGTGCAGGAACGTTACGGCGCCGCCGGGACGCTTCGCGTCGAGCAGGCGCGCGCCGTTGCGCGCAGCGACGGCGAGCGCGTCGGCCGAGCGGTCGAGTGCCCAGAGCTTGGCGTCGGGCCGCATCGACGCGATCGCCACCGCGATTGCGCCGGTTCCGGTACCGAGATCGAGCACACGCGGACGCGGCCGGGCTTCAATCGCCGCGAGCGCGGTCTCTACCAGCAGTTCGGTTTCGGGACGCGGAATCAGCACCTGTGGTGTTACTTCGAATTCGAGCCCGAAGAACTCGCGCGCGCCGACGAGTTGCGCGACCGGCTCGCCGGCTATGCGCCGCGCCTCCAGCGCGCGATAACGATCGGCGCTCGCGCGTTCGAGCGGCTCTTCGCCGCGCGTGATCAGCTGCGTGCGCCGCCAGCCGAGCACATGCGTGAGCAGAATCCGCGCTTCGAGCGGCGGCAATGGCGATGCACGCAATAGCACGTCGGCCGTCGCGGGGGCCGCGGCGGGCTCGAGCGGGACCGGGGAGGCGTCGGTCATTGTCGGGGCGTCAGTCCGCGTCGCCGAGCGAGGCCAGCAGCTCGGCCTGATGCTCGCTGACGAGCGCCGCGATCAGTTCTTCGAGATCGCCGTCCATGATCGCGTCGAGGCGATATAGCGTCAGGTTGATCCGGTGATCGGTGAGGCGTCCCTGCGGGAAGTTGTAGGTGCGGATGCGCTCCGAGCGGTCGCCCGAGCCGATCAGGTTCTTGCGCGTCGCCGCTTCCTTCGTCTGCTGCTCGTGCGTCTGCTTGTCCTTGATGCGCGCTGCGAGCACCTTCAGCGCGCGGTCCTTGTTCTTGTGCTGCGAGCGGTCGTCCTGACATTCGACGACGATCCCCGTCGGCAAGTGCGTGACACGCACCGCGGAATCGGTCTTGTTGATGTGCTGGCCGCCCGCGCCCGACGCGCGGAACGTATCGATGCGCAGATCGGCCGGATTGATCTCGACTTCGCCGATCTCGTCCGCTTCCGGCATCACCGCGACCGTGCAGGCCGACGTGTGAATGCGGCCCTGCGTTTCTGTGGCCGGCACGCGCTGCACGCGATGCCCGCCGGACTCGAACTTCAGCTTCGAATATGCGGCATCGCCGGCAATTCGCACGATGACTTCGCGATAGCCGCCGAGATCCGATTCGCTCGCCGACATCATCTCGACCTGCCAGCGGTTGCGTTCGGCATAGCGCAGATACATGCGCAGCAGATCGCCAGCGAACAGCGCGGATTCGTCGCCGCCGGTGCCCGCGCGGATTTCGAGGAAGATGTTGCGCTCGTCGTTCGGGTCTTTCGGCAGCAGCATTTTCTGCAGTTCGACGCCGAGCGTCTCCATTCGATCGCGCGCCGCGCGGATTTCCTCTTCGGCGAAATCGCGCATCGACGCGTCGGCGAGCAGTTCCTGCGCGGTGGCTGCGTCGTTCTGCGCCTGTCGCCACAGCCCGTAATGCTCGACGACCGGGCCGAGCTCCGCGTGTTCGCGCGTGAGCTTGCGGTATTGGTCGAGGTTGGCGGTGATGTCCTCGCGGCTCAACAGGTCGTTCAGTTCGGCCAGCCGGGTGGTCAGCTGGTCGAGCTTGCGTTGCATGCTCGTTTTCATCGGGCGGGTAGCGGAGCGGACTCCGGAAAGGATGCGGCCAGGGGAAAAGGGCGAATGCCCGGGGCGGAAGCACTTCGCGAGCCACGGCGGTGGCGCGCGGGGTGCGGCGAGCACTGCGCCGCTAACGCTCGGAAGAGCCGGAGTGTTTGTAGAAGCCGCTCATCAGCTCGATCAGCTTGTCACGGTTGTCGCTGCTCGCGCGGTTCAACGCGTGAGTAGGACCATGGATCAGCTTGTTGGTGAGCGACTGCGACAGTGCTTCGAGCACTGCGGCCGGATCGTCGCCGCGCGCGAGCATTTTCTGCGCGCGTTCGACTTCCGCGCGGCGCAGCGTGTCGGCCTGCGTGTGCATGTGGCGGATCACCGGCACGATGCTGCGCGCGTCGAGCCATTGCATGAAGTTCTGCACGCGCGTTTCGATGATCGCTTCGGCCTGCGCGACTGCGGCCTGGCGCGACGCATTGCCTTCGCGGACGATCGCGCCGAGGTCGTCGACGGTGTACAGGAACACGTCTTCGAGCTGGCCGGCTTCGGGTTCGATATCGCGCGGCACCGCGAGGTCGACCATGAAAATCGGCCGGTGACGGCGCGCCTTGACCGCGCGCTCGACCGCGCCGAGACCGATGATCGGCAGCGTGGACGCCGTGCACGACACGATGATGTCGAATTCGTGCATCCGGGAGGGCAGCTCGGAGAGTGGAATGGCGCGGCCGTTGAAGCGCTCGGCGAGCCGCATACCGCGCTCGGCGGTGCGGTTCGCGACGACGAGTTCACGCGGATGTTGCGCGGCGAAATGCGTCGCGCAGAGCTCGATCATTTCGCCAGCACCGATGAACAGCACGCGCTGGTTCGCGATCTTGTCGAAAATGCGTTGGGCGAGGCGTACCGCGGCGGCGGCCATCGACACCGACTGCGCGCCGATTTCGGTGGTGCTGCGCACTTCCTTTGCGACGGCGAAGGTGCGCTGGAACAGCTGGTTAAGGTAGGTTCCGAGAGCGCCGGCTTCGGAGGCGGTGCGAACCGCGTCCTTCATTTGTCCGACGATCTGCGTCTCGCCGAGCACCATTGAATCGAGCCCCGATGCGACGCGGAACGCGTGACGCACGGCTTCGGACTGCGGCAGCGCGTAGACGTGCGGCGCGAGTTCATCGATGGGGAGGTTGTGGTACTTCGACAGCCACTGGACCGAGGCTTCGCGCGCGGCGAGATCGTCGGTCGCGCAGTACAGTTCGGTGCGGTTGCAGGTGGACAGAATTGCCGCTTCCGGCGCATTGGGGGCCATGCGGCCCACCCAGATGCCTTTGAACGTATCCAGAGCGGGCTTGATCTGTTCGAGCGGAAACGCCACGCGTTCGCGCAAGGCGACAGGCGCAGTGTGATGGTTAATTCCGATCGTTAGAAGCTGCATTTGGGGGAGCTATCGTTCAGCCCTATATTATAGCGTTTTCACGATTCTCACATCCTGCGCGCGGTATACCCCGCATGTGTCAGCTCTCGCCTGTCTGGGGCTCCGGCGGAATCGCGTCGAGCTGGTAACCGTAACCATAGACCGGCGTCAGCGCGTAGCCAAGCTCCGGGCGTAGCTGCAGCTTGCCGCGCACGCGCGACGCGTGAGTGTCGATGGTGCGCGACTTTACGTCGCGGCGGCGCGACCACACGGTTTCGAGAATATGCGCGCGCGACACCGGTCGGGCCAGATTGTTGAACAGCAGTAGCGCGAGGCGGAATTCCTTTGGCGTGAGGATGACGGTCATCTCACGGAAGGTCACGGCGCAATTCGCCGCGTCGAAGGTATAGCCGCCGATCACGTCGCGCCGGCGTTTGGGCGGCCGCCGCAGGCCCGCGCGGCGTTGCAGCGCCTCGACGCGCGCGAGCATTTCGGGGCCGCGCACTGGTTTGCTGAGGCAGTCGTCGGCGCCGGCGTGCAGCGCGGCTACGATCTGGCACTCGCGCGGTGCCGAAATCAGCATCATGATGGGCAGACCTGGCAGAATGGAGCGCGCGCGCGGGATAACGTCTTCGGCGCAATGGTCGCCGGCCCAGCTTTCGGTGATCAGCAGGTCGAAAAATTCATCGGTGGCGTGCTGCAGGAAGGTGGCGCTGGTGGTGAAGTGAAGGCACACATGGCCGCCGGCGAAAATGAGCCGGTCGACCAGTTTGGCGTGTTGCAGGTCGGGTTCGATAAGGGCGATGCGCATGGCACGGCGTCAGCCGGGCAACGAGCGGAGCGGGAGGTGTTTTCGTCAGGCTTGCAACTTGCCTAAGCACACCCCGACCCCTAAACTCAACCGCTATGCGGAAAGCGCCGTGCTGAACTTCTATAGTTAAAGAGCCCAAAATGCTAGCCCTGGCGGCTGCGTCGGCCTATGAGACGAATCCGAAATTGAACTTGTCCTGTTTCGGCACCCAATCCGGAGCCCACGCCTGATGGGTTGGCCGGGCATTCTCGTTCTCGGCGTCGTGATCGGCCTCACGGGCTGGTGGTTGCACCCGCTGCCCAGGGTGAGCCGCGCGCGCTGGTGGGTCGCGCTCTTGGCCGGCGTGCTCGGCACGAGCATCGCGCGCATGGCCGGCAACGTGACAGGTCTTTTCCATGACGGCGACATGCACGAGTGGCCGGTATGCACCGCCGTCGCGCTTATCGCCGTCGCCGTAACGGTCGGCCTCTTTTCGCGCCGGTCAATCCGTCGATGAATCCTTGCAGGTAACTCCATGAACGCCCGACTCCCCGAAACCTCCTCCATTCCCGAGCGCCTCGCGAGCCTGCGCGCCGCGATGGCGCGCGAAGGCATCGCCGCTTATCTCGTGCCGTCGGCCGATCCGCATCTGTCCGAGTATCTGCCAGGTCGCTGGCAAGGCCGCCAGTGGCTGTCGGGCTTCACCGGCTCGGCCGGCACGCTGATCGTCACCTCCGATTTCGCCGGCGTCTGGACCGATAGCCGCTACTGGGAGCAAGCGAGCGCGCAACTCGCCGGCACCAGTGTCGCGCTGATGAAGATGACTGGCGGCCAGCTCACGACGCCGCATTTCGAATGGCTCGCACAGAACGTCGCGAGCGGCGGCACGGTCGGGGTGGATGGCGCGGTGCTCGGCGTCGCGGCCGCGCGTGCGCTGAGCGCAGCGCTGAACGCACGCGGCGTGCAACTGCGCACCGACGTCGACCTGTTCGACGCGATCTGGGCGCAGCGCCCGGCGCTGCCCGCCGACGCCGTCTTCGAGCACGCCGCGCCGCAAGCGGGCGTCGCGCGCGCGGACAAGCTCGCGCAGGTGCGTCGCGCGATGGCCGACAAAGGCGCGCAGTGGCACTTCATCTCGACGCTCGACGACCTCGCCTGGCTGCTGAACCTGCGTGGCGCCGACGTCAGCTACAACCCGGTGTTCGTCGCCCACGCGCTGATCGGCGCGGATCGCGTGTCGCTTTTTATCGCTGACGGCAAAGTGTCGCCGGCGCTCGCCGACGTGCTCGCGCGTGACGGTATCAGCGTCGAGCCGTACGCCAAAGCCGCCGACGCGCTCGCCGCGCTCCCAGCCGGCAGCACGCTGCTGGTCGACCCGCGCCGCATCACGTACGGCTCGCTGCAGGCGGTGCCGTCGGGGGTCAAGGTGGTCGAAGCGGTCAATCCGTCCACGTTCCTCAAGTCGTGCAAGACCGCCGCCGATGCCGCGCACGTGCGCGACACGATGGAGCAGGACGGCGCGGCCCTCGCCGAATTCTTCGCCTGGTTCGAAAGCGCGCTGGGCCGCGAACGCATCACCGAGCTGACGATCGACGAGCGTCTGACGGCCGCCCGCGCGCGCCGTCCCGGGTTCGTGTCGCTGAGCTTCGCGACGATCGCGGGCTTCAACGCGAACGGTGCGATGCCGCACTATCGCGCGACCGAAGAGTCGCATGCGGTGATCGAAGGCAACGGCCTGCTGCTGATCGATTCGGGCGGCCAGTACCTGAGCGGCACGACCGACATCACGCGCGTCGTGCCGATCGGCACGCCGAGCAATGAACAGCGCCGCGATTTCACGGTCGTGCTGAAGGGCATGATCGCGCTGTCACGCGCGCAGTTCCCGCGTGGCATCCGCTCGCCGATGCTCGACGCGATCGCGCGCGCGCCGATCTGGCAGGCCGGCGCCGACTATGGTCACGGCACCGGTCACGGGGTCGGCTACTTCCTGAACGTGCACGAAGGCCCGCAGGTGATCTCGCACTACGCGCCGGCCGAACCGTGGACCGCGATGGAAGAGGGCATGATCACCTCGAACGAGCCGGGTCTGTATCGGCCGGGCAAATGGGGCGTGCGCATCGAAAACCTCGTGCTGAACGTGGCCGCCGAAAAAACCGAATTCGGCGACTTCCTGAAGTTCGAAACCCTGACGCTGTGCCCGATCGACACGCGCTGCATCGAGCTGTCGCTGCTGCGCGACGACGAGCGCGCGTGGCTCAACGGGTATCACGAGACGGTGCGCGCGCGCCTCTCGCCGCATGTGTCGGGTGACGCAAAGGTGTGGCTCGAACTGCGCACACAACCGATCTGAGCGTAGCGGCGATCTTCCAAACGGAGCGTGGTGCATGGCGATCAAGGCAGTGGTGTTCGATTTCGGCGGCGTGCTGATCGACTGGAGTCCCGAGTACCTGTACCGCGAGCTGATTCCCGACGAATCGGAGCGCCGCTGGTTCCTCACGCACGTCTGCTCGATGGACTGGGTGATCCGCCAGGACGGGGGGCAGCCGATCGTCGAAGCCACCGACGAGCTGATCGCGCAGTTTCCCGATCACGAATCGTTGATTCGCGCGTTCTATGAGCGCTGGCATCAAATGGTGGCGGGGGTGCTCGACGACGGCATCGCGCTGATGGAAAAGCTCGAAGCGGCCGATGTACCGCTCTTCGGGCTCACCAACTGGTCGGCCGAGACCTTCCCGTATGCGTGGGAGCATTATCCGGTGCTGCGGCGCTTTCGCGACATCGTCGTGTCGGGGCGCGTGAAGCTCGTGAAGCCCGATC
Source organism: Paraburkholderia sp. EG304 (assembly GCF_046543485.1). Taxonomy (NCBI): domain Bacteria; kingdom Pseudomonadati; phylum Pseudomonadota; class Betaproteobacteria; order Burkholderiales; family Burkholderiaceae; genus Paraburkholderia; species Paraburkholderia sp. EG304. The sequence continues at coordinate 130,478 of NZ_JBKGUA010000016.1, forward strand.
CGGCGATCTTCGCCGAGATGCGCCGGCGCATCGAGCTGCAGATGCCCGGCGTCGAGCCGGCCGAGCTCGTCTTCATCGACGACAACGCGAAAAACGCCGAAGCCGCGACGGAGCTCGGCTGGCACGGCGTGCATCACACGAGCGCCGCGCAAACGGAGGCGAAGCTGCGCGAGTTGGGCTTGCCGGTTTGAGCTGAGCGCTGCCGTTACTGTCCCAGCAGATTTTTCAACGCATTGCCGAGGCCTTTGACGGTCTCGCCCGCGCCCTTCGCGACCCCTTCGACGCTGACCCCGAGCGCCTTCGCAAACCCCTCGCCGATGCGCTTGAGGATCCCTTCGCGCACCGAGAACTTCGGATCGCGCAGATCGCCGTCGAGCACGAAATGCAGTGTGATGTTGCCGTCATGCGTCTTCAGCGCGGCGACCGCGGCGCGGGTCGGAATCGACATGAACGTCTCGAGCGGATTGTCGGTTTCGGCGAGCTGCAGATTGTGGACCGTCACCGTGCCGGGCGCGTGCAGGTGATAGTTGCGCACCGTCGATTCGATCGACAGATCGACGGTACCGCCCGTCACCTGCGCGCCCGTGCCGGCCTTCTTCAGCAGATACGGATCGAGCATCGCGACATCGACACCATGCAGCGTGGTCGTGGTCTGCGAATCGCGGCTGGCGATCCTGATCCAGCCGTCGAACGTCACGGTGCCGGTATGCGCCGGACCCCTCAGCGAGCCGCGAACGCTGACATTGGTCGGCTCAGCAAGCGACGGCAGATGCAGATTGTCGACGCTCGCGTTCGCGTTGCTGACCGTGACCTTGAACGGCGGCGGCCCGACGCTCATGTCGTAGAAGTGGAAGTTGCCGTGTTCGAAGCGGATACGGTCGACCTGCTTTTCCCGTGGGATCGACGGCGCTGTGTTAGCGCCGCCCGGACGATCGCCGCGGTTCAGCGATTCGCGCAGATTCGGCAGCAGATTGAGCGAGCCGTCCTTGGTGCGTAGCACGGACATGTCGAAGCCGCGCACGACGACCTCGCGGATATGCATGCGCCGCGCGATCAGATCGCGCACGTCGGGGGTGATCGTGATTTCGTCGGCGCGTAGCGGTTCGCCCGCCGGCCAGCCTGGCGGCGCCTTCAGCACGACGTGGGTCAGGTGTACCGAGGTGAGGCCGACGTCGATACTGTCGGCGCTGCCGAGCGGCCCGAGCGCCGCGCTGACGCGGTTCTTGACTTCCTGTTGCGCGAATTGCATCGCGCCGACCGCGATCAGAATCAACGCCAATAGCGTTCCGCCCGCGACGACGATCCAGCGCCTGCCCTTCGACATCGCCATGCTGTGTCTCCTCGTCACGGCGCCGCGCGTCGCGCAGCGCGGTGTTGACCGTCTGTCGTGTGCGCGGGACTTTCACGCGCGCCTGCATCAAGTGACGAATAGCAACGCGCATGCCCCGTGGCCCGTCCGGCATTGCGCCAGAGGGGCCGGTGTGCCCCGCTTATTAGCGCGAGATCGGCTTGTAGCGCAGACGCTTCGGCCGCGCGCCTTCCTCGCCGAGACGAGCGCGCTTGTCCGCTTCGTATTCCTGGTAGTTGCCGTCGAAGAACGTGACTTGCGAGTCGCCCTCGAACGCGAGGATATGCGTCGCGATACGATCGAGGAACCAGCGATCGTGCGAGATCACCAGCACCGAACCCGCGAATTCGAGCAGCGCGTCTTCGAGCGCGCGCAGCGTTTCGACGTCGAGGTCGTTCGACGGTTCGTCTAGCAGCAGCACGTTGCCGCCCGCGATCAGCGTCTTCGCCAGATGCAGACGACCGCGCTCGCCGCCGGACAGATTGCCGACGATCTTCTGCTGGTCGCCGCCCTTGAAGTTGAAGCGGCCGATATACGCGCGCGACGGCGTTTCGTACTTCCCGACCGTCAGCACGTCCGCGCCGCCCGAGATTTCCTCGAACACCGTCTTGTTGGCTGCGAGCGCTTCGCGGCTCTGGTCCACGTAAGCGAGCTTGACGGTCGGGCCCTGCACGATTTCGCCCGAATCCGGTTGTTCGCGGCCGGTCAGCATACGGAACAGCGTCGACTTGCCGGCGCCGTTCGGACCGATGATGCCGACAATCGCGCCGGCCGGAATCTTGAAGCTGACGTTATCGAGCAGCAGCCGATCGCCGTACGACTTGCTGACGTTCTTGAACTCGATCACTTCATTGCCGAGGCGGTCGCCGACCGGAATGAAGATTTCCTGCGTTTCGTTGCGCTTCTGGTAGTCCTGGCTGTTCAGTTCCTCGAAGCGCGCGATACGCGCCTTCGATTTTGCCTGGCGGCCCTTCGGATTCTGGCGCACCCACTCGAGCTCCTTCTTGATCGCCTTCTGGCGCGCCGACTCCGACGCTTCTTCCTGCTTCAGGCGCTCTTCCTTCTGATCGAGCCAGCTGCTGTAGTTGCCCTTCCACGGAATGCCGTGGCCGCGGTCGAGTTCGAGAATCCACTCGGCGGCGTTGTCGAGGAAGTAGCGATCGTGCGTGACGGCGACCACGGTGCCCGGGAAGCGCGTCAGGAACTGCTCGAGCCATTCGACCGATTCTGCGTCGAGGTGGTTGGTCGGCTCGTCGAGCAGCAGCATGTCGGGCTTTTGCAGCAGCAGCTTGCACAGCGCCACGCGGCGCTTTTCGCCGCCCGACAGATGCTCGATCTTCGCGTCCCACGCCGGCAGGCGCAGTGCGTCGGCGGCGATTTCGATCTGCTGCTCGGCGCTGCCGTCGGTGGTCGCGAGGATCGCTTCGTACTTCGCCTGCTCGGCGGCGAGCGCGTCGAAGTCGGCGTCCGGCTCCGCGTAGGCCGCGTAGATTTCGTCGAGCTTCTTCTGGGCATTGAACACGTCGCCGAGACCTTCTTCGACCGCTTCACGCACGGTCTTCTGCGGATCGAGTTGCGGCTCCTGCGGCAGATAGCCGATGTTCAGGTTCGGCATCGGCGTGGCTTCGCCTTCGATCTCCGTGTCCACACCCGCCATGATGCGGATCAGAGTCGACTTGCCCGAGCCGTTCAGACCGAGCAGGCCGATCTTCGCGCCGGGGAAGAACGATAGCGAAATGTCTTTGAGGATCTGGCGCTTGGGCGGCACGATTTTGCCGACCCGGTTCATGGTGAAAACGTATTGGGCCATTTGCTTGCAGTAAACGTTGACGATGCCGGCCGCGTGCGGGCGGGCAGTCGGGGTTGAATGGGTAATCGGTGTGAGGGCCGGGCGGAACACCCGGCGCCGCCCGGCGCGGCGTCGGATTCGACGACGCTGCCGCGCGCGGCGTGTGGTTCAGGTGGCATTGTACTTCGCGGCGGGGGGCAGGCGGCAGGGGCCGGACCGCTGGCGGGCCGCTTCACGGACCGGGTGGTGCGCTGTTTGCGCGCGCTGTGTCGCCGATCTTCGGAGCCATTGCGCGACGCCGCCGTGCGGTGAGCAGGCGGCGGCGTCCAGCCGCAGTGTCAGTTCGCGCGCTGTCCCGTCACCGGATCGAAGAAGTGCAGATGTCGTGCGGGCAGCGCGAGCTGCAGCGCCTCGCCTGCCGCCGGACGATGAGCGTGCGGCAGTCGCGCGGTCACGTCGTGCTTGCCCCAGCGGCCGTGGGCGAGATTGTCCGCGCCGAGAATCTCGCAGGAGTCGACGGTGAGCGTGGCATCGGCCGTGCCAGGGCTCAGATGCTCGGGGCGAATGCCGAGCGTCCATTCGCGGCCCGTCGCGACCTCGCGGCCGATCGACGGCACACCCGCGAGCGGCAGCTTCGGGCCGTTGCCGGCGACGTCGAAGGTCGAACCGTCGTCCGAAACGCGGCCTTCGAGCAGGTTCATCCCCGGCGAGCCGATGAAGCTCGCGACGAACACCGTGGCCGGCCGCTCGTAGACTTCGGTCGGCGCGCCGATCTGCTCGGCGTGGCCCTTGTTCATCACGATCACGCGTTGCGCCAGCGTCATCGCTTCGATCTGATCGTGCGTGACGTACAGGCTCGTGGTCTTCAGGCGCGCATGCAGGCGCTGGATTTCGAGGCGCATCTGCACGCGCAGACGGGCGTCGAGATTCGACAGCGGTTCGTCGAACAGAAACACCGCCGGCTCGCGCACGATCGCGCGTCCCATCGCGACGCGTTGCCGCTGCCCGCCCGACAGTTCGCGCGGCTTGCGTTGCAGCAGCGTGCCGAGTTCGAGAATCTGCGCGGCGGCTTCGACGCGTTTCGCGATCTGCGCGCGATCGACGCCCGCGATCTTCAGCGCGTAACCCATGTTCTCGGCCACGCTCATATGCGGATATAGCGCGTAGTTCTGGAACACCATCGCGATGTTGCGGTCCTTCGGCTCCAGATCGTTGACGACCTTGCCAGCGATCGAAATGCTGCCGTCGGAGATGCGCTCGAGCCCGGCGACCATCCGCAGCAGCGTCGATTTGCCGCAGCCGGACGGGCCGACCATCACGACGAATTCGCCGTCGGCGACGTCGACGTCGATGCCGTGCAACACGAACTGTTTGCCGTCGTAGGTTTTCTTAACGCTTTGCAGAGTCAGTGCAGCCATGCCGTTCTAGCCTTAATTTTTGAGTGCTTGTCGCGGTCCGCGATACCGCGTCATTTTTCCGAATCCACGAGGCCGCGCACGAACCAACGCTGCATCGTCAGCACGACGACGAGCGGCGGCAGCATCGCGAGCAGCGTGGCCGTCATCACCAGATGCCATTCGGTCGCGGTATCGCCGGAGGCGATCATGCCCCTGATGCCGATCACCGCGGTGATCAGCGACTGCTGGCTGGTGATCAGGATCGGCCACAGATACTGGTTCCAGCCGTAGATGAAGGTGATCACGAAGAGGGCGGCCATCGTGGTCCGCGACAGCGGCAGCACGACGTCCCAGAAGAAGCGCAGCGCGCCTGCGCCGTCGATGCGCGCGGCTTCCATCAGCTCGTCGGGCAGCGTCTTGAAGAACTGGCGGAACAGGAACGTCGCGGTCGCCGACGCGATCAGCGGCAGCGTCAAACCGGTGTACGTATTGCTCAGATGCATCGACGACACCACCTGCACGGTCGGAAAAATGCGCACTTCGACCGGCAGCATCAGCGTGATGAAAATCAGCCAGAACGCGGCGGTGCGAAACGGAAAGCGGAAGTAGACGATCGCATATGCGGAGATCATCGACACGGCGATCTTGCCGATCGCGATTACGAGCGCCATCACGAGGCTGTTGAGCAGCATGCGGTTGAACGGCGCCGCCGCGTTGCCGGTGCCTTGTGTCCAGATGGTGACGATGTTCTCGAACAGGTGCGTGCTGGGCACGAGCGACAGCGGCACCGTGAACACCTCGTGTTCGCTCATCGTCGCGGCGCAGAACGCGACGTACACCGGAAACACCACCAGCGCGACGCCGATGATCAGCACCGCGTGACAGAACAGGTCGAAACCGCGTCGGTTCTCGATCATGAGTATTGAACCCTGCGTTCGATGAAGCGGAATTGCACGACGGTCAGCGCGACGACGATGATCATCAGCACGACCGACTGCGCGCCCGAGCTGCCGATATCGAGCCCCTGGAAGCCTTCGGCGAAGATCTTGTAGATCAATGTGCGGGTCGCCTGGCCTGGTCCGCCGCCGGTCGCCGCGTCGATCACCGGGAAGGTATCGAAGAACGCGTAGGTGATGTTGATCACCAGCAGAAAGAACGTGGTCGGCGACAGCAGCGGCAGCGCGATGCCGAAGAAGCGGCGCACCGGACCGGCGCCGTCGATCGCGGCCGCTTCGATCAGCGAGCGCGGAATCGCCTGCAGTCCCGCGTAGAAGAACAGGAAGTTGTAGCTGATCTGCTGCCAGACCGATGCAAGCACGACGAGGAACATCGCCTGTCCGGGGTTCAGCGCGTGATTCCACACGACGCCGTATTTCGCGAGCGCATACGTGACGAGACCGATGCTCGGGTTGAACAGGAACGACCACAGCACCGCGGCGATCGCGGGCGCGACCGCGTACGGCCAGATAAGCAGCGTTTGATAGGCCTTCGCGCCGCGCGTCACGCGATCCGCGCAGACCGCGAGCAACAGGGAGATCACGAGGCCCGACACGGTGACGAGCGTACAGAACACGATCGTCGTGTTGAACGACGCGAGATATAAAGGATCGGCGAACAGCTGCTTGAAGTTCGCGAGTCCGACGAACTCGCTCGACGTGCCGAACGCGTCCTGAGTTTGCGTCGATTGCCAGAGCGCGACGCCGGCCGGCCACAGGAAGAACACCAGCGTGATGATCAGCTGCGGCGCGACGAGCAGGTAGGGCAGCGCGCTGGTGCCGAAGTAAGAGCGCTTATCCATCGGGATGTCCAGAGTGTGGTGCAACAACGGGTTCCGGCGCGGTGGCGCCGGAACCCTGCCAGCAGGCGATGCTTAGCTACCGGCCTTTTCGAAGCGGCGCAGCAGTTCGTCGCCGCGCGAGACGGACGAATCGAGCGCCTGTTGGGGCGTCTTCTTCTCCGCCCACACCTGCTCGAGTTCTTCGTCGATCACGGTGCGGATCTGCGGCATGTTGCCCAGACGCAGGCCCTTCGTGAACGGCAGAGGCGGCTTGTTCAGCATCTGGCGGATCGCGGTGTCGCTGCCCGGGTTCTTGTCGTAGAAGCCCTGCTGGCGCGTCAGATCGTACGCGGCGGTGGTGATCGGCAGATAGCCGGTGTCCTGGTGCCACTTCGCGGCGACCGGCGCCGTGGCCAGATACGCGAGGAACTTCGCGACACCCTTGTAGACGGCCGGGTCCTTGCCCGACAGCACCCACAGGCTCGCCCCGCCGATGATCGCGTTCTGCGGCGCGCCCTTCACGCTGTCGTCGTACGGCATCATGCCGGTGCCGAAGTTGAATTTCGCGTATTTCTTGATCGTCGCGAGCGAGCCCGACGAGTTCGTGATGATGCCGCAGTCGCCGCTATAGAACTTCGACACCGGTTCGTCCTTGCGGCCGACATAGGTGAACGTGCCGTCCTTCGCCATGCTTTGCAGGAACTGGATGTGCGCGACCTGCAGCGGCTTGTTGAATTCGAGCTGCGCGTCCATGCCGTCGAAGCCGTTGTTACGCGACGCGAACGGCGCCGCGTGCCACGCGCTGTAGTTCTCGAGCTGAATCCAGCTCTGCCAGCCCGACGAGTAGCCGCACGACATGCCCGACGCCTTCAGCTTCTGCGCATCGGCGTGCAACTCGGCCCAGGTCTTTGGCGGCTGGTTCGGATCGAGGCCGGCCTTCTTGAACGCATCCTTGTTGTAGTACAGCACCGGCGTCGAGCTGTTGAACGGCATCGAAATCAGCTCACCGGTCTTCGAGTCGCTGTAATAGCTGGCGATGGTCGGCACGAAGGCCTTCTGATCGAGCGGCACGCCCGCGTCCTTGAAGACTTGTGTGACCGGGACGATGGCTTTCTTCGCCTGCATCATCGTTGCGGTGCCGACTTCGTAGACCTGCAGGATCGCCGGTGCGTTGCCGCTGCGATAGGCGGCGATGCCGGCGGCGAGGGTCTGGTCGTAGGTGCCCTTGAACACGGGCACGATCTTGTAGTCGCTCTGCGATTTGTTGAAGTCGTTCGCAATGTCGTTCAGACGTTCGCCCAGCGCGGCTTCCATCGCATGCCAGAACTGGATTTCGGTCGCGGCGTGAGCTGCCTGGCTGACGCCGATGCTCAATACCGCGGCGACGGAAAGTGAGCGGAACAGCGGCTTGTAATTCATCGATTTATCTCCTGTTCGTAAGGGCGCGGACGCGAATCGCGCGATTCTAGTTGTGTTCGATGACATTCCGGCGTCGGATGCCGTGCGGCGCGGTCCAAGGGTGACGGCGCGCCGGAAGCCGAAATTTAGCATTGGCTGTCACGGAAAGGAAATAAATGGGCGGTGGTTCGGGAAGATCGCGGGCCATGCAGAGCATGGCGAGGTGCCGGATAGTGTGTTGCGCGACCATTACCATGTTTGAGATTTGACGCGTTGCGCAAGTCGTAGCGCGCAAACAAAAAAGCCCGCAACCCCTGAGGGTTCGCGGGCCTTACTCGCGCAGCGCAGTGTGCGCCGCTTCGCGCTTACACGTTAAACGGTAAGATCTCCTAGGAGAGCCTTGTAGCTGCTAGAAGGAGGGGGTAGCGATGCTGCACAATGCCCCCTGATATGCCCCCACTCCGAGCGAATGGTAGCGAACATTGGCGAACATTGCAGGAGAACCGAACTGACGTATTTTAGCCAGGGGGACCATCTTCTGCGGCGATCCTGTGTCGAAAAATCGTCCGTTCGACACGCTCGAAGTCGAGGTAGCGGTGATGGAACGCAGAGGCAGTGTCTCCTTCGCCAATTGCGCGCAATGTTTCGACGCAGTCCTCCAAGGTCACAGGCAGAAACTTGATGGTCTCTGGACCTTGAGATAGTAACTGCCTTTGGTAGGCATTCACCGCGCCTGTGCAATGGACGTTCTGCCTCGGATGCATGAGGACATACCGGCCCGAGCTGTAGGCGCCATTGTCGATCATGCTGTGGCAGAGCAAATGCTCCCTCCACAATTGCTGCAACGGACTTGCCCGGAGTGCTAGCGCTTCCGGATCCCTATAAATCCCTGAGGTTCTGGAAAGCTGGGCGTAGCGTTTGCGCAGCGTCAGCAGAGGCTCCGCCATCGTTTCGCTGTACTTCACCTCGATTGCGACAAACCCATTGCCTCCATGAATGGTTGTGCAAGGGACAAAGACATCGAATGCGGTGTAGTCGTTCGTATAGGCGGGCTTGCCTCGACCCGGTGAGTGCTCGAAGTAGATCCCATCGATGGACTCGACATAGTCTGCGAAAAGGCTACGAAAGAAGCGATTACCCTTTTCGATATCCAGCTTCATCCCTCCGAACAGGTTGAAGCAAAGCGGTTGGCTGGATAACAGATTCTTCCAAAGGCGCTCCTGTTCGATGATTGCGCCGATCTCGCAATATACGGATTCGCGTAAAGCGAGCTGTGCGATGTCGGGAGACAGAAAGTTTCCACCGGCTTCGGCGCTTTTGGTATCGAGGCGACTGCCCAATCTGTAGCGTTTGCCTTTGGCGTTGCGGTGGGTGCCGATGGATAGTCCCTTTTCCTCGCGCCAGAGCGCTTGCAATAGACGGGCCGCAGCCATGAATCGGCTGTCACTCGGTTCATAAACCTTGTGGGCCTTCAGGATGCTGATAGGAACGAGAGGAGGGCGGTTGTGTTGCATGGGATCTCCTTGGGAAAGCGGGGCCACGAACGGGCCTCGCAAGGAGATTTAGGCGGATACCGCCGCGATCACGTTTTGCGTGACAGACTCCGCGCTTTGCTACTTCTGGAGACCTTGCGTTGTTGCTGGCGAAGGTAGTCGCATAGAGTCTTGACCTGAGCGACTACAAAGTCACTGTTTTCCGACGATAGGCTTTCCAGCCACGCCGAAATTCGCATAGCCGGGGCGGACGGGCCAGCAGAGGCATCTGCCAACAGCACGGAAGCGCTCGTGTTCAGAATGCCTGCGAGCTTATCGAGCGTCAGCAGGGCGGGTATGGCTACGCCTCGCTCAAACCGGGAGATGGTCTCAGCGTCAACGCTGAGTTGTTCCGCCAACTGATCTTGTGTCCAGCCGAGCGCTTTTCTTTGGTCTGCAATTCGCTGCCCGAGCCGTTTCCCGAACTCATGTCGAGCATCTGCCTTCTCAACCATATGTGTTGCCTCAATAAACAACGTGTATGGTTGACTTGCCTCCTTGGATCGGGAAGGATGTAATTTGTTGGATTGACGGTCAACAAATTACATCTACTTGCGAGCTGCACTTGAACCCAGCTAACCGTTGGCAACTCTTTGCGAAACTTCTATGCGTTGGCCTGGCTGCCGCTGCTAGCTTGACGGCATGCGGGAAGGGCACCCCTTCGCCGACACTGGACGCCTCTACGTTTGAGCAACGTTACTTCCGCGCGAATCCACCGGATTGGGCGCAAGTGGTCGTAACGGAACGTCACTTCTTGCTGTCGTCGCAGCAGATGTATCGCTCGAATTTGGCATCGGTCTATTTTCACTCGTTCGAGGAGTGTCAGGCGAACCTGCGGAATTACTCGGCATGGCAGGCGCAGGAAGATGTCCGTAGGAGTGGACAAACCTTCATCCACGCGCTGGCGACCGACCAATACACGGACAACTCGCCGGCACTTGGGCCGGAATTGGTTACGTTGCAATGTGTGGACACGCGCATGCAACCCAAGACTCCTGTTCCAACTCCTGACTTTGCCAGTGCCATCAAGCTCGCGGAAACGCCGGTCGGTCAGGGCGATCTCCCTTTGGTCCAAGGTGGCGATACGAGGGCTGCCGCTTCGGGGGATCGAGTGATGTCCAAACCCAAACCTCTCACTTACCTTGATTCGCAGGAGTCAGGGGCTGCGAAGGATTTCGACGCCCAATACAATTCCGCGAACCAGCAAACCGTGTATCCGATTGTTCTTGGCGTGAGCATCTACGACATCGAAACGCGGAAAGTCGTTAGAGCCGGACCTACGCCATATCACTTCAACGAATTCTCGGATTGCTGGGGAAATGTCCTCAACTACCTGTCGTTGATGACGCCGTACTCGAAGAATGTTCCTCACCGTCCGGAACGCCTGGCGGGCTATGGGCAACCTGCGCCCGATTTGCAATATGTTGGCCGTGATCCGCAATCGCAAAGGATGGTACTTGTCATCCCTCAGTGTGTGGAGAAGACCGCTGATCGCAAATATGTCGAGGACCCGAAGCGACCGTGGGCACCCCCAGCGTTTGATCTTGCCCAGAAATTTGTTGCTTCGGGTTTTGTGAAGTGACGCCGCCGATCGGGTAACGAATTGAAGGGTATTTGAAATAAATCGACTGTTCGAGGCTGCCGGAAGATACTTTTTCGGTAGCCTTTTGTACGTTTGGGGCCTCTCAACCTTATATGTGTATGTAGGCGCGCCGGTTTCACCTCGGGCATCTACGCGGCGGACAATCGAGCGGCCTGCAAGCGGGCCTTTAGGTTGACCGCCGCTTTGAAGGTGATAGCTTCGGCCCAGCGGGTTCGCGCGCCTCACGTGCGTGGATTCATTGGGCCGACCAACCAGAGAGGCACCCAATTGAATTCAATTGACAATAGACATGCTCCGGAGTGCGGCGATGAAAAGCTCGCCTCCATTTCGTGGGAGCGGAACGATCGCGCTCGGCATCTACGAGAATCGGGATACCAGGGAGGCTGGAGGGATGTCTTTGCGGCGGGAGCGGGAGGAGGCGGAGACTCCCGAATCTTGCAAAGCATCTTTGGCGCAAACAAAGCGGAAGTAGATCGCATCGCTGAGCGGGAGCACCCGAGGCGGGAGCCGAGTCCCCAATTCTTCAAGAAGCCCCATGATCCTGAATTCGATGGACCGGGGGGGTATCTCTCGGCGTCCCAGGTACGTGAACTCTACAGTGCCGTTGCGTTCGCGAATTCAACTGGGCAGGTGATGAATGTGCACATCAGCATCACGTGGGGGCTGCTTGGGATTAGTGACCATGAGGCAGCGGCAAAGGCTTTGTGTCATCAGTTTATGAAACATCTCCGGGACTGGTATCAGCACAAAGTGCCGAAAGATCGCCCGTTCGTCTGGCTATACGTCCATGAGGTAGGGCAAAGGCACGGATTCCACACACACATTTTGACGGACATCCCCGTTGAGTTGCGCCCGGCATTTCGGGAATGGGTGCGTGCTCGCTTAGCCGGGGCAGCGCGTCTTGGTGTCCCACCGCATAAAGACGCTTCCAAAGTCGTTGCGCCCCCTAGCGATCCTATTGGGCGACAGTGGTGGTATTTGCAATATTTAGCAAAGGGAGTGAGCGCGAAGGCGGAGGTGCGGTCAGTTGTCGGCGTCGATCCGTATGTACGCGTCGCGAAACTGATAAAGCATCCGCTCAAGAGTCCTGGCGATGTCGGATGCCGGAAGACGTGCGGTGTATCCAACAATATCGGAAAGGAAAGCCGTAAGAAGGCCGGATTCCGATCCCTGCTGGAGCGGGGGATAGCCGATGTGCGCCGCCTGTACGCGGGCATGGAATACCTCGAATATTTACGTCAACAGGAGGCGGACATGACCGACACTGTTGCTCGCCGATTGATCGGCGTCGAGCGGCAGGTCGATGAACTCGCTCAGTGGGAGCGGGACAACGCACGTCAGAACGCGAAGGCTCGTAAGGCGCAGAGGACGGCCCGTCGTGCCGAGAAGGCCGAACAGAAACGGATGGATGAATGGATCAAAGACTTCCGGAGCGAGCAGGCGGAGATAAGTCAACGATTGATGAAGCTTTTTACTCTCTAGACTCGAACTCGGATAAAAGGTGCAAAGTACAGATGGCAGACCTTTGGTTGAGTTTTTTCTTATATAGATCAAAGGCTTGGCGAGGGTGTGGTCGATGGGCGTTGCCTAAGCGCGCATTTTTGCCCGCGTACAGGCGGCGCACATCGGCTATCCCCCGCTCCAGCAGGGATCGGAATCCGGCTTTCCTCGGAGCCTCATGGCGATCCTTCATCGATCATGGACCTGTCAAGATGAGGTCGTTTCCTCCGGGGCTGCCGGTAGTAGTCGGCCCGGGCGGAGGGGCAATCGTGCGGACGGTACACGGGGACAACAAGATGGTAGGAGGCGTTGGCGGATGCGGTGGTCGCGGTGAAAGCAATTGTCCCGAGCTTTTATAAAGCGTTTGCCGTTCGATCAAACAGCCATTCGTAGTCCAAAGAACGTGAATGCCTTTTACATCGTGGTGTTTGCTAGTCTTTGGTTCGCAGAAACTCAACAAGAATTAGATTCGATTGCCATCTCAACCTGTAACTGCCTACCGTAGATCGCGTCGTGCAGCGACGTCTGCATCGCAAGCGACGTGCTGGGCGTCGCGGCCTGACAGTTAAGCAGTGCCGCAGGAGCATAGTGCCATTCTCTGTCAACGGATGCGATTTCACTACCACTGCAGACAGCGGTTGATGCTTTTTAAATAGCCCCTAAGTGCCTGCGGGTGCAGGGGCGATCAATCAACGGGGCCCGGTCCTTCGCGCGACGCAATGGAGCTGCCCAGTATCATACGCAGCATTGATACAATCCTGAACGCGCTCGTCGGAATTGGCTTATTCGGTGGCGTAAGACCACCCGAGGGAAACAATGGCAGTCGATCTTCAAGACCTTTCTCGGCGCCTGTTCGCCACGGCGAACCAGCTCTGGACCAATACCGAGCTGAGGCCGGATCAGTATGCGCAGCCGGTATTGGCACTGATTGCTCTGCGGCAGATGGAGGCGCGGTTCGATGTCGTCGATGCCGAGCTTCCGCGCGGCGGGCGGCTCGGCAATCCCACGCCGCCGGATTACCATGCGAAGGGCGCGATCTTCCTGCCGGCGCATGCACGCTTTTCCTACCTGCTTGGCCTGCCGGAGACAGAGAATCTGGCCGAGGCGTTGAACGAGGCGATGAAGGCCATCGCCGAGCACAATCCCGATCTCTCCGGTGTGCTGCCGCAGGGCTACGGCTCTCTGCCCAATTCGGTGTTGCGCGAGCTGCTGCGGCTGCTGCAGCCGCTCGCGATCGCAGGCGACGCCTACGGTCTGATCTTCGAATATTTCATGGGCGAGTTCGCCTCCGCCTTCATGCAGAAGGGTGGCGAGTATTTCACGCCCTCTAGCATAGTGAAGCTGATCGTCGAGGTGATCGAGCCTTTTCATGGCCGCATCCTCGATCCCGCCTGCGGCTCCGGCGGCATGTTCGTCCATTCCGCCGAATTCGTGAAGCGGCACAATGAAAACCCCGCGCGTGCCATTAGCGTCTATGGCGTGGAGAAGATGGCCGATACGCAGAAGCTATGTCGGCTCAATCTCGCGGTCCACGGCCTTTCCGGCGATATCCGCGTTGCCAGTAGCTATTACGAAGATCCGCACCAGATGGTGGGCAAGTTCGATTTCGTGATGGCCAATCCGCCCTTCAACCAGAAAGAGGTCGATACCGCCCGCTTGGTGAACGAGGCAGGGCATGTGGATGCGCGCTTTTCGCTGGGCGTGCCCAGCGTCAACAACGCCAACTACCTGTGGATCGGTCTGTTCAATGCCGCTCTCAACGATCACGGCCGCGCCGGCTTCGTGATGGCCAATTCCGCTTCAGACGCAGGCGGTTCCGAGCGGGAGATGCGGCGCAAGCTGATTGAGAGCGGTGCGGTCGATGTGATCGTCTCGACCTCGCCCAATATGTTCTTCACCGTCACTCTGCCGGTGACGCTGTGGTTCCTCGACAAGGGGAAGAGGGGAGGCGCACGCGAGGATCAGGTGCTGTTTATTGATGCGCGCCATATCTTCCGGCAAGTGACGCGTGCCCATCGCGACCTTACACCTGACCAGATCGAGTTCCTGGGCAATATTGTGCGCCTGTGGCGTGGCGAGGAGGCGGAATTGGCAGCGGGCAGCGGCACGGGGATGGCCACGCATTTCGAGGACGAAGGCTACAAGGACATTCCCGGCCTCTGCAAAGTCGCCACCCGCGCGGAGATCGCCGCGCGCGACTGGAGCCTGAATCCCGGCCGCTACGTGGGCGTCGCCCCGGGTGAGCAGCCCGACGACGAGGATTTTCGGGAACGGCTAGAAGCCTTGCAGGAGGAGTTGGAAGGGTTGAACGCCGAGGCTACGCGCTTGCAGGCGGTGATTGCGGAGAATGTCGCCGAGGTGCTCGCGAGATGAACGCTACTTTGATACCACTAGAAGACGTTTGCATCTCGATCAACAGCGGCGGAACGCCTTCCCGACAGCAGGCATCGTATTGGGACGGCGGGACAATACCTTGGATTAAGACCGGCGAATTGAACGACTGGAAAGTACAGTCGATCGGCGAGAAAATCACCGAGAAAGGCCTGAATAACTCTTCAGCGAAGATCTACGCGCCCGGCACGGTCTTAATCGCGATGTACGGCGATGGGAAAACCATCACCACCATGGGAATTGTGGACAAGCCCAGCGCGACTAACCAGGCATGCTGTGCGCTCGTCGCCGATCCACGGATTTGTGATCCTCTCTACCTGTTTTATGCGCTGAAGGATCGTCGCAGTGGGCTGCTGAATTTAGTCGTCGCTGGCGCTCAGCGAAACCTCAGCGTTGGGACCATCAAGAAGTTTCCGATCCTGCTGCAGCCCCTCGAAACCCAGCGGCGGATCGCGAGGATTTTGGGGGCTTATGACGATTTGATCGAGGTCAACCGGCGGCGGATCGCGGTACTGGAGGAGATGGCGCGCGGGTTGTTTACCGAATGGTTCACCCGCCTGCGTTTTCCCGGCCATGAGAACGTGGCCATCGAAGATACCCCCGATGGTCCCCTGCCGGCGGGTTGGAGCTGGGGAACGCTTGGGGATTTCCTTACGCTCCAACGTGGCTTTGATCTTCCTTCGGCTCAGCGCGTTGACGGGACTTTCCCTATCGTTTCCGCCAGTGGTGTTACTGGCAGTCATGTTGAGAGTCGCGTGTCGGGTCCGGGCGTCGCAACGGGTCGCTCGGGCACTATCGGTCAAGTCCATCTTGTGATGGGTGATTTCTGGCCGCTCAATACTGCCTTGTATGTGAAAGAGTTCAAAAGGGCAGGCCCCGCATATGCGACCCTCCTTTTGCGTCACTTGGACCTGTCCAAGCACAGCGCGGGGGCGGCGGTCCCGACGTTGAACCGTAACCACGTTCACGGTATCAAGCTTGCAATCGCGCCATCACCGCTATTGAATCGCTTCGAGCAGATCGCGATGGCCAATTACAAAGCAGCCGACGTTGTTCGTCGCGAGTCCCATACACTCGCCGCCGCCCGTGACCTGCTCCTCCCCCGCCTGATCTCCGGCCAGCTTTCCGTCACCCAGGCCGAGCGGGAATTGGAGGTCGCCTGAGATGGTGCCGCCTTCACTCTCCAGCGAGTTTTCCGAAGACGCTGCCGTGGAGCAGCCGGCACTGGAGTTGTTGCAGCAACTGGGCTGGAAACACGTCAACCTCAGGGACGAAACGCTGGGGCCGGATAATCCCACCGGGCGCACTAACTTCCGCCAGGCATGGCTCCCCGCCCGCCTGCGCGCGGCGCTCACCAAACTCAACCCCGGTCTGCCGGAGGAAGCGCTGAAGCTGGCCGAGGAGGCACTGGCGCAGGATCGCTCTGCCCTTTCTCCCATCGCTGCCAATCGCGAGTTCAACCACTTGCTACGAGAAGGCGTCCGTGTGGAGGTGAAGCGCGCGGATGACGGCAAAAGCGAAACCGTCACCGTCCGCGTAATCGACTGGCGCGATGTGGCGGACAATGATTTTCTCGTCGCCAGCCAGGTCTGGATCGAGGGGCTGCTGCACAAACGTCGTCCAGACACCATCGGCTTCGTCAACGGCTTGCCGTTGCTCCATGCCGAATGGAAGGCGCTCACCAAGCCGGTGTTCAACGCCTACGATGAAAATCTGCGCGATTATCGTGACACCATCCCACAGCTATTTCCCTTCAACGGCTTCGTGATCCTTTCCAACGGCCATGAATCGCTGATGGGCGGCTCGCATACCGATTTTGATTTCTTCGCGCCGTGGAAACGGCTCGATGAGGATGGACCCGAAGACCCGAGCCTTGAGACGATGCTGCGAGCCACTTGCGAGCCAGCACGCTTCCTCGACCTGATCGAAAATTTCCTTCTGTTCGATGAAGCCAAGGGCGGTCTGCGCAAGGTGGTGGGCAAATATCATCAGGTGCTGGGCGTGAATCGCGCGATGGCGGCGGTGGAGCATGTCAGCCAGAATAATGGTCGCCTCGGCGTCTTCTGGCATACGCAGGGATCGGGCAAGTCCCTCTCCATGGTGATGTTTGCCGAAAAGGTGCTGCGGCGCTTGGGTGGCAACTATACCTTTGTGATCGTGACCGACCGGACCGAGCTGGACGACCAGATCGCCGGGCAATTCGCCAGCGTTGGCGCTCTCACCAAGGATACGCAACAGGTGCAGGCGGATAGCCGGGTGCATCTGCGGGAATTGCTGGCGGGAAACGAACGTTACGTCTTCACTCTGATACAGAAATTCTCGACCGCCGATCGGGAGCCGATGCCGGTGCTCTCCGAGCGTTCCGACATCATTGTGATTACGGACGAGGCGCACCGTAGCCAGTATGACCAGCTTGCCGCTAACATGCGTGCGGCGCTACCCAACGCCGCTTTTATCGGCTTCACCGGCACGCCGCTAATTCAGGGCGAGGAAAGCCGCACTCGTGAGGTGTTCGGCGACTACGTTTCGGTCTACGACTTCGCCCAGTCCGTCCGCGATGGCGCGACGGTGCCGCTCTACTATGAATCGCGCAAACCCGAGCTTCAGCTCAACGCTGACGAGCTGAAGGAGGAACTGGACGAGTTGCTCGATGAGGTGGAGCTGAGCGAGGAGCAGGAGAAAAAGCTCCAACGCGAATTCGGCCGACAATATACGCTCATTACCAATCCCGACCGGCTCGACAAGGTGGCCGATGATGTAGCGCTGCACTTCGCCATGCGTGGCTATCGCGGCAAGGCAATGTTCGTTGCCATCGACAAGGCAACTGCAGTTTCCATGCATGATCGCGTCAAGGCGGCGGTTGCCCGGCTGATCGCGGCTGATGAGAAGGCGCTCAAGACTGCGCATGAGGCGGAAGGAGTGGCTATTGCCGAGCGACTATTGTGGTTGCGTGAGCTCGATATGGCCGTGGTTGTCAGTCAGAGTCAGAACGAGATCGGCGACCTCAAGAAAAAGGGCCTCGATATCCTCCCTCACCGCGAGCGGATGCAGAAGGAAGACCTGGAGGAGAAGTTCAAGGACAAGAACGACCCGCTGCGACTCGTCTTCGTCTGCGCAATGTGGATCACTGGTTTTGACGTACCCAGCATCGGCACTGTCTATCTCGACAAGCCGATGAAGAATCACACTCTGATGCAGACCATCGCGCGCGCCAACCGCAACGCGCCGGGCAAGACCAGCGGCGTGATCGTCGATTACGTGGGTGTGTTCAACAATCTGCAAAAGGCACTGGCGATCTACGCCGGCAGCGCGGGCGGCGCGGACAAGGACGAAACGCCGATCAAGGACAAGGAAGCTTTGGTCAAGGCGTTGGAAGTGGCGCTGGAATGGGGACGGAGCTTCACGCAGCCGCTGGGCGTAGATACCGATGCGATCATGGCGGCAGATGCCCTTTCCCGTCTCAGCCTGATCGCCAAGGCGGTGGAGGTCTTGGTCGCGCCTGACGAACGGCGAAGGGAGTTTGGCTACCTTGCCGGTGCGGTGACAAAGGCCTATAAGGCGTTGCTGCCCGATGAGCGGGCTGCGCCGTATCTCAAGCCGGTTGCTGTGTTCCACATGCTGGCGGACGCTGTGAAGGCTAAGCTCGGCCCGACGGATATTTCCGCCATTCAGGCGAAGATCGCCGAACTGCTGGACGAGAAACTGGAAGGCGTCGCTATCCTGACGCCTATCGTTGAAGGCGCAGGCGCCGAGGGGCGCGTCGATCTCTCCGGCATTGATTTCGGCAAGCTCGCCAAGTTGTTCGAGAAGAGCCCCAAGGTCGCCGCCGAACGCGCGCGGGAGAAGGCCGAGGACAAGGTCAAGAAGATGGTCGAGGTCAACCCAACACGCGTCGATCTGGTCGATAAGCTGGAAAAGCTGGTCGACGAATACAACGCGGGCTCCATTGACGCGGAGAAGTTCTTCGAGGCACTGAAAGAATTTGTCGCTGGCCTCTCCGAGGAAGAGCAGCGTGCCGCCCGCGAAGGGCTGACTGAGGAGGAGCTGGCGATCTTCGACCTACTTACCACCCCGGAGCCGAAGCTGACCGGAGCTGAGGAGACGGAGGTAAAACGCGTGGCGAAGGTCCTGCTAGCCAAGCTCCACGAGCTGGTGGACGGTGTGGACTGGTTGCGCGGCCAGGAAACGCGCGGCGCGGTGTGGTCCGAAATCCGGCATCGACTGAACGAATTGCCGCAGGAACCCTATCCGGATGCCCTGTGGAACGCGAAGGTCAGCAAAGTATGGGATTTCGTGACGCGGCGCTATGCCGGCGAGGGCTGGGGTATTCAGTGACGCTTCTCGCCGACCATCTGTTTGATGGCAATCGGCCGCGCACGCCCCTTCCCTGATGTTCGCCCAGTGACGTGGAGGTCAAGGTTCGTCATGGAGTCTGTGCGGACAATCTTGCCTCATAACGCAAGCGCTCGCCAGAGTTGGAGGGCCGCTCGTCGCCGGTGATGAAGCGGGAAAGCCGGCGCAAGGAATGGATAGATGGCAATCGGCGCGAGCGGCAACGAACTCAGCAACTGACTGTCGAACTGCGATAAATTGGGGCAAAGTACAGATGGTGCGGGTTCGAACGCGATTTTTTGTTTTTAGATCAATAGCTTAATGTTCGAGTGGCGGAGGGCCGTTGCCTACGCGCACTTTTCGCCGCGCACATCGACTACTGGCGCGCTTCAGCAGAGACCGGAATCCTCGTCGGATCGGTAAGGCTGGGCAATTTTGTGAGGCCAAGAGGCCGACGGATACCTCGCCACTCGCTTTTTTCTTGGAACCGTGAACGTCTCGGGGGCATGCTCGGTGGGGCGGGCAACATGGTTGGCGGTAGTCCAGGGGTTCGCTGCGCGGTCGACCCCGAGGTCGGGGGCGCGGGGAACTTGTCGAACGCAGCGGCTGACGGCGCGATGCGCGTGTTGTTCGAAGCAAAGCGGGTACATTTATGTAGCCCCGAGTGTGGCGATTCATACAGCGATCACCATCGATTTTTGTGCCAATTTTTTGCATACCGCGCGTGGGGGCGATTAGCGCCTCGGAAGCCGTGTCTTGCATGTGCCTGCACAGCGCTGTAGCTATACAATCAGGTTGTACTGCGGGAGTCGAGCATTCGGTCTCTTAGGCTTCGAGTTAGCTATTGGGTGCGGCAGATGAAGAACTGGACGGCGTCCTTGATCGCGTTTGCGGCGGTTATCTTCTTGGGCTGGTACAGCGGCGTGGAGTATTTGGTCCGTGGCCATGACCAAGCCTTCTGGGTTGCGGGAGCGCTTAGCGCTTCGATCTGGTTTTACCTTCGTCGCAAGTTGACGACCGGCGAGTTACTTTCTCAGCTCTCGCTTCGACTCAATCGGATACGATGGACGGCGGCGGTTTTTGTTTTCGTATTGGCGGATGGTTGGTATGCGGGCGTTGACCTCGGTGCCCGAGGGGCTGGGGGAGCGGGGGTGTTGATGCTCGCGACCGCGTTTGCTGGGCTAACATGGTTTTGCCCGGTCTGGATTCCGGTTGAGCCAGGGAGGCTCCGCCCGAGCGAAGGTCGACTGCGCAAGATGTAGCGGTGCGTCCGCTACGTCTTGCAGGTAGGGGTGGTGGCTAGTGCGATGGCGGCTATCAGTTGCGCTGCATAGGAAGTGACGCCAGCCAACGCTCGGCCTCGACCTGCGGAATGATGGTGCGCCGGCCGAATTTTCTGGCTGATAACCGACCTGCCTTCATCTCTGCATAAACTGCCGTACGGCCGATGCCGGCCCACTGGCAAAAATCGTTGACCGAAAATACACCGTTAGCTGTTTGCCTTGCTTCCTGCTGCTCCATGTCGCTTCTCTCGCAAGTTGATCGTGCATGGATATAGCGGAATTCGTGGGTGTTCACAATTGCGGATGAGGCGATGGGCGTCGTTAACGCAACCGGGCCTGGGGTGCGTCGCATCTTGACGCGATCTGTAAGACATGCGGGCAACGCAAGCAACGAAAAGGGAAGCCGTCCTTCGCGCAATAGCGAACTAACACTGCAGCTTAGGAGCGGCCCAAGGGTACCAGGCGCCGATAGTGGACCGCCCATTGCGAGGTCAACGCTGAAACGAACGCGATTACCCGAAACGAAAGCCGAAAAGGCCACCGTCTTCGGTTTTGTCGGAAAGGCGTGTACCTAGGACGGCAGTGCGAAGGTCAACCGACTTCTCGATGGGCAGTCGGTCGAAGATGTCCGAATTCATGGTGACGATGTACTGTTGCTGTAGGCTTTCGCTGATTTTCATTCCAAGACGCAGAGCCCCGGCAACTTGCCGTTCATCGACACCATCGAAAAGGTGGCTGTCATGGATCAGGAATCCGGGGCCACCGTAGCGCGTCGTCACGATCTGGAGCAGCGCTAGGTCAAAGCAGAAGATCTCCATGTTGGCAATCCCGCCACCCCGGTCACCTTCGATAGAGATGCGGAACTCGGGCCCATTCTCGGTTGCATCGACCACGAACCGGCCTGCGCGGTCGTCATACAGCTCGGCGATCGCTTCGGCGATGATTAGGATGGCTTCGTCGAGGGCCTTTTCCCGCACATGATGATCCTCCTGCAGCTTCCGCTTCAGGTTCGCGCGATCAATATCGAGCTTCGTGGATTCCCCTTCAAGCGCCTCTGCGGCTTTGAAGCGTTCGCGTAGCGACGCAGCGCTCGCTTCGACGTCAGCCAGTTCACGTTGCATCGCCAGGAAGTCATCAAGCGCCCCCCTCCCCTCCAGCATTCTCAGAATGTCGCTACGCTCCTTGTCGAGGCGCGTAAGATCGCCTTCCACATCTGCAATACGGGAGCGTGCATCGCTGATCTCGCGTTCGAGATGAATTCGACGGTTGGACACCACAGACTCGTAGAAGACGCTTACGTCTTCAAAGCGACGCAAGGCAATGCCAGGGAGCTCGATACCAGCCGCCGCATAGAGCTGCTGTATGTCCGAGCGCTGCGGCGGCCGCTCGGATTTCAGCGCCTCCTCCAGATGTTCCAACGTCTCGTTAAGAGTGATCGTTTCCCTGGTCAGGGCCTGCATCTCTGCCTTGATCTGACCGGCTCGTTTTGAGAGCGACTTGTAGCTATCGAGCACTTCGAACAGCTTCAGGCTCTCTCGCAGCTTATTCGCTTTCGCTTCAGCAATCGTTACCTGCGGACGCAATTCTGCGACGGTGCCGATTACCGAGCCAAGAGCGCCGATCTTTACGGCCTTTTTTAGCTCATCCAGAGTCTTTTCGCGTGCGCGAATTTTGTTAAATTCGAACGGTATTTGCCAGTCAAGGCCGAAGAGGTATGAAAGGTTGACTTGCCAATCCCACCGCTGCTGCTTCTCGGCCTGACGCTCAGGGCTAATGAACCCGCCCGAATTCCTGCGTCGCACAAAGTACGAGAACATTGACCGGAAGGTTGGGGTATAGGCTTCCTCAAACAACGTGCCGCGCTCGTCAGCGGGCAGCGCGAACATCGCGTGCCCGAGGAACACCCGCCAGTTCACATTCGACACGTAGAACCGTTCGCTTGCCTTATCGAGCCTGCGCGGAATGTCCGTGCGTTCTTCGCCTCCGCTGATCAGGAAAATCTTGGAAGGGTCGGCGCCAGTGCGAGCCACCGTCAGCAGTTCGCCCCCGATCCGAAACGTTCCCTTGAAGGTGTGCTCGACAAGCTCATTCAATCGGAAAAGTGAGTCCTTCTCGCAGTCCGCGCCGAGCAAGAAATGGATGATTTCAATGAGACTCGTTTTGCCGGCGCTGTTGCGGGTCTGCTTGTCAGTCGAGTTGGCAGTCCGGTCGGACAGCACAACGTTAAGGCCCGCGTGAAAAGTTACAGGCTTGAATGTTTTCAGCGAGCTTTCGATTGAGATGATCATGTTGTGCGCTCGCCGTAGATGATGCCGTCCCGGTAGTCGATAGCTGAAATGGCGTACAACAAGTTAAGTGCGAGAACAAACCAGTCGAAGGAGATCAAAGTTTCTGTAGCCTTGTAGGCCCGTGCCTCACGCATACAATCCCACAGCGCGGAGACCGAGCGCGGTTCCTCAAGGTGCTTAAGGATCTCGCCGCCGACGGTGACGAGGGCTCGGTCATGCGAGAGGTACTTGGTCGGCAGAATCATTGCGTTACCGGGGCCGCTGGTTCGCGCTCAAATATGTCGCAGTTCTCAAAGAGGAAGGCCAGCAAAGATTGCGCCGCGACCTGCTTCTGAGGCGGTACATTGCCAATCCCTGTCACGAGCTCGTACAGCGATACCATGATGTCACCCGGGCTGAGATGCTGCGCCTTTAGGTAGTCGTATCGATCTTTGAAGCGCTTTGCAATACGTTCGCCAGTCAGTGGGTCAGGGTGGCGGTCAAAGTATTGGCCGACAAGGTGCGCGTTCTTCCACCCTCCCGCGATCAGCTGCTTCCAATGATTTGGCAGGTTGTTATAGTTCAGTTTATTAACCGGCACAGGACGCAGGTCCTGTGGTTCGAAGTCGATAGCATCGGTTTCGATTAGCAGGTGCTGTACAAGGTCCCGCAGCGCCGCGTTGTCGAAGTTCGTCGCATCGGTGTCAGATGCTGCAGGACCGAGGAGGGATTCGATTTGGAACGGTTGCAGATGAAAGACGCGATCCGAAAAGCCCTCGATCCCGATGAACCCAAATGTGAGCGTGGGGTTGGCGCCCTTGAGCGTATTCATCGTTGTCACCGCCTCGACGGGCAGTCCATCGGCGATGTTGTGCACCATATGCCATTCTTTCATAATGGCTGACAGATTCTTCAACGCCTTTGCGAAGTCGTCCGTCATCTTGTTCGTTAACGGGGCTACTTGTTTCAACTCGCCTGCCAGTGCCCCGTAGCACTGAAACAGTTGCCCGTTCGATTGCAGATAGCCATCGCATCCTTTGTCGCCGAGCACGCCATACGGGCGCACGCGCACAAAGTCGTCGCCATGGAGAAGGCCCATGACTGTGGAGAAAAAGTCCTGGAAGGCATCGCTATTGGACTTTCGCAGTCTTAGCTCAAGTGCGATCCGCCAGTAGTAGCGTTGGCTGGGGGTGAACGGATCGACCGCCGTCACTTGCTGTCCGGGCGGCATCGAAGTCATGAGCGCATCCTACGTTCCCAGCACGCCGAAGTCGCTATCCCCTTCATCGTTGCGTTCTCTTTCGTATCTTGTATGCCGCATTTTTGCAGACTCTTGGCTCCCTGACCATACGCGCACGCACCGGCATCAGCACGATCTCATCGAGCAATCGATTCAAGCCGCGCTTTCGTGTTTGATCGGAACGACATTGTCCGCGCCGAGCTTCCACTGATCGAGAAGGTCGGCCCACTGCTGCATCATCTTGGCTCGGTCTTTCATGTAGTCGGCGTGGTTGTACGTGCGACGAACGGAGTTGGGCTCGGCGTGGGCGAGTTGGCGTTCAATCCAGTCCGATGAGAAGCCGAGTTCGTTGAGTCGCGTGCTGCCGGTGGTTCTGGCCGCGTGTGGGCTGAACTTTCCTGACCAGCCGAGGACATGCAACATCTGCCGGAATGCGGCAGTTACCATCGGCTTAGCTTTATCGTCGCGGTGCGGGAAAACGTGTTTCCGGTTGCCGGTCAGCGTCTTCATGCCGTTCAGTAACTCGACGGCCTGCGTCGGCAAGGGGATCGCATGCTCCCGGCGCTTTTTCATCCGTTCCGCAGGGATGCGCCACGTGGCTTCGGTCAGGTCGAATTCCGTCCATTCCGCCTCAATGACTTCGGAAGGGCGTGCCAGTGTCAACCACATGAGCTGGAATGCGCATTGCGTCTGAAAGTTGCCGCCGTGCCCGTCCAAATCTCTCAGCAATTGGCCGATTTCAGTGATGTCCAGCGCTCGTTTGTGCTGGGTCTTGTTCTTGGGCAGCGCTTCACGCCATTGATGCACGGGGTTGGCCTCAACTCGGAAGGTTTCCGCAGCAAGCTCGAAAATCCCGAACATCGTCCGCTTGGCTTCAGCCATGACGGACGGGCCGTTGTTGCTTTGCGCCTTTTTCAGAATGTCGAGGATTATGCTCGGCGTAATCGCCCGGACGGGAAGGTCGCCGATTGAGGGAAACACGACCCGCGTCAGCATGTCGAGTCTGCGCGCTTTGGTCACTTCTTCCCAGTCCTTGAGGGCCAACCATTCGTTAGCCAGGGCTTTGAAGGTGCTGGCGTGCCCATGGATGGTTTTTAGGCGCTCGATCTTTCGCTGTTGAGCCGGATGTTGGCCTTGCTTGACCAGCTTCCGGGCGGCGTCCACCTGTTCCCGTGCCTCTTTCATGGAGGTTTGCGGGTAGCTGCCAATCGCGTAGCGGTTTTCCTTGCCGCCTAGGCGATATTTCCAGCGCCAGAGCTTGGAGCCCTGCGGAGACACTTCCAGATAAAGCCCATCGCCCACCGAGAATTTGTATGGCTTGTCGGCGGGTTTTAGCGCACGCAGCGCGGCATCACTAACTCGCGGCTTCGTAGTGCGACGGAGTGGAGTGGTGCTGAGGGCTTGGGCTTCCCCTGTACTGTCAGGGGAATCTGATCGATGTGGGGGCATGATTCCTTGGTGGCATCGGGCACGGTCCTGCATGCCCCATATGATGCCCCCACAGCGCCAGAATATCAACGAACAGTCACGAACACTGGTGAACTGAAACCCCTTGTGCTTAAAGGGGTTGGCTGAGTCTGCGAATGTCGGCGAACACCCAAGAACAACAGTTCATGCTTAGACGTTGAACAGGAAGTTCATCACGTCGCCATCGTGCACGACGTACTCCTTGCCTTCCGCGCGCATCTTGCCGGCTTCCTTCGCGCCTTGTTCACCCTTGTAGGTGATGTAGTCGGCGAAGCTGATCGTCTGCGCGCGGATGAAGCCGCGCTCGAAGTCGGTGTGGATCGCGCCGGCCGCCTTCGGCGCCGTATCGCCGATGTGGATCGTCCACGCGCGCACTTCCTTCACGCCGGCCGTGAAGTAGGTGTGCAGGCCGAGCAGCTTGTAGCCTGCGCGGATCACGCGGTTCAGGCCCGGCTCTTCCATGCCCATGTCGGCGAGGAAGACTTCCATGTCGGCTTCGTCGAGGTCGGCGATGTCCGCTTCGACCGCCGCGCACACGGCCACGACCGGCGAGCCTTCCGCGGCCGCGAACTTCGTGACCGCGTCGAGGTGCGGATTGTTCTCGAAGCCGTTTTCCTTCACGTTTGCGACGTACATTGTCGGCTTCGCGGTGATCAGGCAGAAAGGCTTGAGCGTGGCCTTTTCTTCATCGCTCAGATCGAGCGCGCGGACTGGCTTCGCTTCGTTGAGTTGCGCGCGGACCTTCTCCAGCACCGCCACGTTCTTCACGGCTTCCTTGTCGTTGCCAGACTTGGCCGCCTTGGAATAGCGCGCGAGCGCCTTTTCGACGGTGCCGAGGTCGGCAAGCGCGAGTTCGGTGTTGATCACCTCGATGTCCGACAGCGGATCGACCTTGTTCGCGACGTGAATCACGTTGTCGTCTTCGAAGCAGCGCACGACGTGCGTGATCGCATCGGTTTCGCGGATGTTCGCGAGGAACTGGTTGCCGAGGCCTTCGCCCTTGCTCGCGCCGGCCACCAGACCCGCGATATCGACGAACTCGACTACCGCCGGCAGGATGCGCTCCGGCTTGACGATTTCGGCAAGCGCCTTCAGACGGGTGTCCGGCACTTCTACGATGCCGACGTTCGGCTCGATCGTGCAGAACGGATAGTTCTCGGCGGAGATGCCCGCCTTCGTGAGTGCGTTAAACAGGGTGGACTTGCCGACGTTAGGCAGGCCGACGATGCCGCATTGGAGGCTCATGGAAATCCTTCAGTGAATCAGTAAGTTGCGTGACGGGCTCGACGCTGCGCGCGAATTCGGAAAGCCTTCGCGTAGGGTGGGGCGCGGCAGGCTCAGCGGAGCGGACAAGTCACCGAATCGGGGCGTTGGCTCGACGATTGGGTGCGAGTTTTCACGGAAAACGCAATTGTAACCCGTTCGCCCGCGCGTACCGGGCGGCGCATTTGCGCATAGCCACTGTAGAATCGTCAGTTCAAAGCCGGTTGAGCTCCATTTCCGGGGGACCAGCGTGCGAATGATGAGATGGGTCGGAATTGGCGTCGCCGCAGCGATCGTAGTTGGCCTGGTCGCGGTATGGGTCGCGCCGGATTTCGACGAAGCCCAGGCCCCCACGGACCGTCAGACGATCGACTGTTTGTCGACCCACCTGTCGCACGAAGATCGCGCTGACATCGCGCGGTTCGCTGACAAGAACGACTACGACTCGCTGTGGAGCGTGTTCGACCGCGTGTTCCCCGACTGCGCGGTGCGCAGCGATCAGCGCGATCGCAAGGCCGAACTCGAGGCGGCCGCATGGCGCAACCTCTCGTCCGATCGCGATTTCATGCGCATGCGCGAGGCGAACGCGGCGCTCGCGGCGAGCGCCTCGACCCGTTAGCACGACCCATCAGGGGCCCGCGCACCGAGCCCGAATGCCGCGCCCGTCGATCCGTCCCCCGCACCCCCCGCGGCTATAATGCGCGCATGAACGCACACCACCAGACCTTTGATGCCGCCGTGATCGGCGGCGGGCTCGTCGGCAAGACCGCGGCGCTCGCGCTCACGCAAGCCGGACTGCGCGTCGCACTGCTCGCGCAGCCTTGCGCGGCGCTGCCCGCCGGTGCTGCCTTCGACTCGCGCGTCTATGCGTTGTCGTCGAGTTCGCAGGCCTTGCTCGAACGGCTGCGGGTCTGGCAGGCGCTCGATCACTCACGGCTCGGTCCCGTCTACGACATGCGCGTCTACGGCGACGCGCATGCCGAACTGCATTTCTCCGCGTTTCAGGCATCGGTGCCGCAGCTTGCGTGGATCGTCGAGTCGTCGGTGATCGAGCGCGCGCTCGATGCCGCGCTGCGCTTCCAGCCGAACCTCACGTGGATCGACACGCGCGCGCAGGCGCTCGATTTCTCCGTCGACAGCGCGAGCGTCGGCCTTGCGAATGGCAACGTACTCGAAGCGGACCTGGTAGTCGGCGCGGACGGCGCGCACTCGTGGGTGCGCGCGCAGATCGGCTCTAAGATGGTGCGCCGCGACTACCGGCAGATCGGCGTGGTCGCCAATTTCAAGGCAGAGAAGCCGCACGGCGAAACCGCGTACCAGTGGTTTCGCGACGGCGAGATCATCGCGTTGCTGCCGATGCCCGACGGCCACGTGTCGCTGGTCTGGTCGGCCCGCACCGAACACGCCGAGCAGTTGCTCGCGCTCGATCCCGAACGGCTCGCCGCCGAAGTCGAGCAGGTGAGCGGTGAACAGTTCGGCGCGCTCGAGTGCGTGACGCCCGCGCAGGGCTTCCCGCTCGCGCTGCAAACCGTCGACCGGCTGGTCGCGCCGCGTGTCGCGCTGGTCGGCGATGCCGCGCATCTGATCCACCCGCTGGCGGGGCAGGGCATGAACCTCGGCTTGCGCGACGTCGCCGCGCTCGCGAGCACGATCGGCGGCAAGGAGTCGTTTCGCGATCTCGGCGACATGGTGCTGCTGCGTCGCTACGAACGCGCGCGCCGCGAAGACATCCGCGCGCTGATGATCGCCACCGACGGCCTGCAGAAACTGTTTTCGGTGTCCGGTCCGCTCGCGCGCGCCGTGCGCAATACTGGCATGGCGTTCGTCGGCGCGCAGCCATTCATCAAGCGCTGGCTCGTGTCGGCCGCGCTGGGGTAAACCGCAACGAGGCGTCGTGCGGATAGCCGATGGCCGGTCACGGGCGCCCGGGACAGGTATCATGACCGGATCGACGCGCTGCGATCCGCCCCCTATCCGGCCCTTATCCGCCCCCGATCGAACCTGATCGAGCCTGATCGGACCTGATCGGACCGATAGGCGGCCAAAGCGCGCGGCCGGAACGTAACGAACGCGCAGATGCGCGAATGACCCCCAGGACTCCAGCATGAAAAAGACTTTCCGCATCGCCGCCGCCGCGCTCGCGATCGCTGCCGTCACGCTCGGCTGCTCGGCGCAGGCCGACCAGACCACCGACAAGCTCAAAGCCACCCTGCAAAACCGTCTGTCCGACGTGACGATCAAGGGCGTGTCGAAGACGCCGATCGCTGGCCTGTACGAAGTGAACCTCGGCACCCAGATCATTTACAGCGATGCGAGCGGCGACTACCTGATGCTCGGCGACATGGTGGACTCGAAGTCGCGCAAGAATCTGACCGAGGCGCGCCTGTCGGAAACCAACCGCATCGACTTCGCTAGCCTGCCGTTCGGCAACGCGGTGAAAGTCGTGCGTGGCAACGGCGCGCGCAAGATCGCGGTGTTCTCCGATCCGAACTGCCCGTACTGCAAGCAGCTCGAAAAAACACTGCAATCGATCGACAACGTGACGGTCTACACCTTCCTGTACCCGGTGCTGTCGCCGGATTCGACGGCCAAGTCGAAGTCGATCTGGTGCTCGGCCGATCGCGCGAAGGCGTGGGAATCGTGGATGCAGGACCGTCAGGCGCCGACCGCCGCCGCCAGCTGCGACACCGCCGCGATCGACAAGAACGTCGCGCTCGGCCGTTCGATGAACGTCGAGGGCACACCGACGGTGTTTCTCGCCGACGGCCGCCGCCTGCCGGGTGCCGTGCCGGCCGACCGGCTCGACAAGGAACTGTCGGCGGTGCACTGAACATCGCGCTGCACGAAGCGCCATGCACGCCTCGGGCGCGCAACAGATGCAACGTTCAAACGAAAGGAGGCGCATGTAGCGCCTCCTTTCGCATCGAGCCCCGAACTTCTTCGCCTCACTCTCCCGACACTCCCAATCGCCGCCGATGAAGCCGACCCGCTACACCATCGTTCCGAGTAACCCCGCCGCCCATCTGTTCGAAGTCACCGTGACCGTCGCCGATCCCGATCCGGCCGGCCAGCGTTTCATGCTGCCGGTGTGGATTCCGGGCAGCTACATGGTGCGCGAGTTCGCGCGCAACATCGTGACGCTGCGTGCGGTCAACGACGCGGGCCGCAAGGTGCGCGTCGAGAAGATCGGCAAGCACACGTGGCAGGCGGCGCCGGTCAAGGGTGCTTTGACGCTGCGCTACGAGGTGTACGCATGGGACATGTCGGTGCGCGCCGCGCATCTGGACGACACCATCGGCTTTTTCAACGGCACGAGCGTGTTCCTGTCGCCGCTCGGCCATGAAGACGCGCAGTGCGTGGTCGATATCCAGAAGCCGCAGGGCGCCGCGTATCGCGACTGGCGCGTCGCGACCGCGCTGCCGGAAGCGCCCGGCACCAGGCGCTACGGCTTCGGCGAGTACCGCGCGCAGAACTACGACGAGCTGGTCGACCATCCGGTGACGCTGGGCGAGTTCGCGCTCGCGACGTTCAAGGCGCACGGCGTGCCGCACGATGTCGTGATTGCCGGCCGCGTGATCGGGCTCGACATGGAGCGGCTGTGCCGCGACCTGAAGCGCATCTGCGAGGCGCAGATCGCGCTGTTCGAACCGAAGTCGAAGAAGGCGCCGGTCGAGCGCTACGTGTTCATGACGCAGGCTGTCACCGACGGTTACGGCGGGCTCGAGCATCGCGCGTCGACCGCGCTGATCTGCAATCGCACCGATCTGCCGGTGCAGGGCCGCGATGCGATGAGCGAGGGCTACCGGACCTATCTCGGTCTGTGCAGCCACGAGTATTTCCACACATGGAACGTGAAGCGGATCAAGCCGGCTGTGTTCGCGCCGTATGACCTCGGCGTCGAAAACTACACGTCGCTACTGTGGCTGTTCGAGGGCTTCACGTCGTATTACGACGACCTGATCCTCGTACGCAGCGGCGTGATCTCGCAGGACGACTATTTCGGCCTGCTCGGCAAGGTGATCGGCGGTGTGCAGCGCGGCAGCGGGCGCCTTAAGCAGAGCGTCGCCGAAAGCTCGTTCGACGCATGGGTCAAGTACTACCGTCAGGACGAGAACGCGCCGAACGCGATCGTCAGCTATTACACGAAGGGCTCGCTGATCGCGCTCGCGTTCGACCTGACGATCCGCGCGCAGACCGGCAACCAGAAATCGCTCGACGACGTGATGCGTCTGCTGTGGAAGCGCTTTGGCCGTGATTTTTATCGCGGCAAGCCAGTGGGCGTCGACGAAAGCGAGATCGAGACGATTTTTGCGGAAGCAACCGGCGCGCAACTCGCCGAACTGTTCGCCGAGGGCGTGCGCGGCACGCGCGATCTCCCGCTCGACGCGTTGCTCGCGCCGTTCGGGGTGACGCTCACGCCGGACGTCGACAAGAACGGCAAGCCGTCGCTCGGCGTGCGGCTGCGCGGCGGCGCTGACTGCGCGCTCGCGACGGTGCACGAAGGCAGCGCCGCGCAGAAGGCGGGCCTTTCCGCTGGCGACGTGCTGATCGCGCTCGACGGCCTGCGCGTGACCGGCGGCAATATCGATGCTCTGCTGGCGCGCTACCAGCCGGGCGCGAAGGTCGAGGTGCACGCGTTCCGCCGCGACGAGCTGCGGGTCACGCAGGTGAAGCTCGACGGTCCCGAAGTGGCGCGCTACAAGCTCGCGGTCAGCGATCACCGTCCTGCCGCGCGCAAAGCCCTCGAGCGCTGGCTGACAAAGTGATCGGCGTGCTGGTGGGCCGCACCCCGCGGTCCACCGACCGTCGCCTGTCCCGTCATCAATCGGCGGAGGAGGGCGGGGGATTGTCCCACCCATGCAACAATCCGTCGCCGCCGGACGGCTTTTTCGCCGGCCGGTAAAAAAACACAATGACTCCACTCGCGCAACACTGCGCGCCCCCTACTGGAGTCAACCATGACCACGATCCTGCAAATCAACTCGGCAGCCCGTTCGCAAGGCGCGAACTCGACGCTCCTCGTCAACGAACTGACCGAAAAGCTGCAACAGTCGAATCCGGGCGCGCAAGTCGTCGTCCGTAACCTGCAAGCCGAACCGCTGCCGCACCTCGACGACGCCGTGCTCGGCGCTTTCTTCACGCCGGCCGAGCAGCGCACGCCGGAACAGGCCGAGATCGCCGCGCGCAGCGAAGCGCTGATCGCCGAACTGCAAGCCGCGGACGTCATCGTGATCGGCGCGCCGATGTACAACTTCGGCATCTCGTCGCAACTGAAGACGTACTTCGACTTCATCGCGCGTGCGGGCATCACGTTCCGCTACACCGCGAACGGTCCGGAAGGCCTCGTGACGGGCAAGAAAGTCTACGTCGTGTCGGCGCGCGGCGGCAAGTATCTGGGCACGCCGAACGATAGCCAGACGCCGTATCTGAAGAGCTTCCTCGGCTTCCTCGGCATGACCGACGTGAACTTCATCTACGCCGAAGGCCTGAACATGGGCCCGGACGCCGCGACCGCCGCGCTGAGCTCGGCACGCGAAGCGATCGCCGCGGTTTAAGCGGGTTCGTCGTGCCGCATTGCGCCGCTTCGATGCGGCTCAAGCGGTGAAATAAAAAACGCCACGGATGGGTTCACCCTCCGTGGCGTTTTCGCTTGGTATCGCCATCTTCCGACGGCGACGCCGTCACGCAAGCATTTGCGCGTCGTCCGGCAGACGCCAGTCGATCGGCTCGCGGCCGTGCTGCTGCAGATATTCGTTCGCCTTCGCGAAATGGCCGCAACCCAGAAAGCCGCGATGCGCGGACAACGGCGACGGATGCGGCGCCTCCAGCACATAGTGCGACTTGCCGCCGAGCAGCGCGCGCTTGGCCTGCGCATGCGCGCCCCACAGCATGAATACGAGGTTCTGATGCCGCGTAGCCAGTTCGTGGATCAGCGTGTCCGTGCATTTCTCCCAGCCGCGTTTCGCGTGGCTCGCGGCGCTGTCGCGCTCGACGGTCAGCACCGTATTCAGCAGCAGCACGCCCTGTCTGGCCCAGCTGTCGAGGCACCCGTGCTGCGGCGTTGCGTGACCGAGACTCGCGCCGATTTCCTTGAAGATGTTGCGCAACGACGGCGGCGGCCGCACGTGCGGCGCGACCGAAAACGCGAGACCGTGCGCCTGCGGCGTGCCGCGGTCTTCGCCGTGGTACGGGTCCTGGCCGAGGATCACGACTTTCACTTCGTCGGGGCTCGTCAGGCGCAGCGCGCGGAACACGTCGGCCGGATAGATGATTTTGCCGGCGGCACGCTCGCCGTCGACGAAGCGGCACAGCGGCGCGTAGGTGTCGCTGTCGATGAAGGTTTTCAAATGCGCGCGCCAGGCCGCCGGCAGCGCGGCGAATTGGGCTTCGAGCGTGGGCGGGGCGGCGGTGGCGATGGCGGTGTCGGCCGAGGCTGCGGCGGGAGCTGGCGCGGCGTCGTCGAACAACGATGCCTGCGGCGAACTGGAGCGGGTACGGGTAGCGGAGGTCATGGCGGGGAAGTGTCGCAGCAAACGCTGGCTAGCTCAAGTTGCGGCGAGCGAGCGCATGAGGTGCCGCGGGTTTCGGCAACCTGCGCCCATTTCGGGCTTATCCCGCGCGCAACCGATAGCCGCGCTGCGCCTTGCTGATGTCATCCGGCGCGAGGCCGGCAATCCGTTTGCCGAGTTCGGCGGCCAGCGTGTGAAGCGCGGCTTCGTCGCCCGACTTCAGTTCGAGCTCGATCTCCGAGATCGGCGCGCGGCGCGCTTGATCGTCGACTTCGGCGAGCACGTCGCCCTGGTCGATCGCCGCCTCGATCTGAGCGCCGTCGGTGTCGAGCAGCCAGAGTGTGCGGATGAAATTCGTGTGGAACAGCTCGATCAGCGCAGGCGCGGCCTGTTTCAGAGCGTCTGCGGCGGCGGGTTCGTCGCAGGCGCTCAGCAACGAATCGATTTCGAGCTTCGGGCCGGCGACCGGCATTTCCCATTCGTGCCGGCTATGCAAGCCGTTCGTCGCCGTACCGACCGTCTTGAAGGTCTGCAGCCAGCCGTCCGGCGTCTGCCGCAGACGCAGCGCGCTCTTCGAGGACGCCAGCGTCAGCTGCGGCGTGTCGAAGTAAATGTTCACGAGCTTGATCGCGCGTCCCTGCTTGCCGGCGCGCGCGGCGAACCACTGCGTCGCCGCCTGCACCTGCGATGCCGGCAGGGCCAGCTTGATTTCGCGTTCCATGCTCATGGTACGTGTCCTTGCTTATGCGAGCGCCGTGCTCAGAAAAACATCCGCGCAAGCTCCACGCCCGGCTCGTCCGCGCGCATGAACGCCTCGCCGACGAGGAACGTATGCACGTTGCGCGCGCGCATGCGCTCGACGTCGTCGCGCGACAGGATGCCCGATTCGGTCACGACGATGCGGTCGTCGGGAATCGCGTCGAGCATGCCGAGCGTCGTGTCGAGCGAGGTCTCGAAGGTGCGCAGATTGCGGTTGTTGATGCCGATCAGCGGCGTCTTCAGCGTCAGCGCTTCCTTGAGTTCAGCGCTGTCGTGCACTTCGACGAGCACCGCGAGACCGAGCGAATGCGCGAGCGCTTCGAGGTCCTGCATCTCGGCGGTTTCGAGCGCGGCGGCGATCAGCAGGATCGCGTCGGCGCCCATCGCGCGTGCTTCGACGACCTGATACGGATCGACGATGAAGTCCTTGCGTATCACCGGCAACTGGCACGCGGCGCGCGCTTGCTGCAGATAGACGACGCTGCCTTGGAAGAACTGCACGTCGGTCAGCACGGACAGACACGCCGCGCCGTGCCTCTCGTATGAACGCGCGATGTCGGCCGGCACGAAGTGCTCGCGCAGCACGCCTTTCGACGGGCTTGCCTTCTTCACTTCGGAGATCACCGCGGCTAGACCCGTCGCGTGCTTCGCGCGAATTGCGCCGACGAAGTCGCGCAGATCGCGCGAGGAGGCTTCGAGCCGCAATTCTTCGAGCGGTACGCTCTGCTCGGCCGCCCGGATTTCTTCGCGTTTGACCGCGATGATGCGGTCGAGAATGTCGCTCATAAATGTCTCGCTACGTGATTACTGCTTGAATTGCTGGGTGAAGCGCACCAGTTCGTCGACCTTCGCGCGCGCGTTGCCGCTCGCGATCGCTTCGCGCGCGAGCACGATGCCGTCCGCGATCGTGGCCGCGACGTTCGCCGAATAGAGCGCCGTGCCGGCGTTCAGCGTGACGATTTCGCGCGCGACGCCGGGCTTGTTGTCGAGCGCATCGAGCAGCATGACCTTCGACTCGTTCGCGTCGGCCACCTTCAGCGTGCGGTTCGACACCATCTGCATGCCGAAGTCTTCCGGATGGATCTCGTACTCGCGGATCTCGCCGTCGCGCAACTCGCCGACCAGCGTGGCGCCGCCGAGCGAGACTTCGTCCATGCCGTCCATCCCGTACACGACGAGCACGTGCCTCGCACCGAGGCGCTGCATCACGCGTACCTGAATGCCGACGAGGTCGGGGTGGAACACGCCCATCAGCTGATTCGGCGCGCCGGCCGGATTGGTGAGCGGCCCGAGGATGTTGAAGATCGTGCGGATGCCGAGCTCGCGGCGTACCGGCGCGACGTTTTTCATCGCCGGATGATGGTTCGGCGCGAACATGAAGCCCATGCCCGTTTCAGCGATCGATGCCGCGACCTGCTCCGGCTGCAGATCGATGTTGACGCCGAGCGCCTCGAGTACGTCCGCGCTGCCCGACTTGCTCGATACGCCGCGATTGCCGTGCTTCGCGACCTTCGCGCCGGCCGCGGCCGATACGAACATCGTCGCGGTGGAAATGTTGAACGTGTGCGCACCGTCGCCGCCGGTGCCGACGATATCGACGAAGTTCGAGTTGTCCTGCACGTCGACGTGCCGGGCAAATTCACGCATCACCGTGGCGGCCGCGGTGATTTCGCCGATGGTCTCTTTTTTGACGCGCAGGCCGGTGATGATCGCCGCCGACATCACCGGCGACAGCTCGCCGCGCATGATCAGGCGCATCAGGTGCAGCATTTCGTCGTGGAAAATCTCGCGGTGCTCGATGGTCCGCTGCAAGGCTTCCTGGGGCGTAATGGACATGATCTCGTCTCTCTTCTGGTCAGGCATTGCGGGAAGCCGGATGAGCCGCAGCCCTGCCGCCGACGGCCAGCTTCGACTGCTTGACGAAGTTTTCGAGCAGCGCGTGCCCGTGTTCGGACAGGATCGATTCCGGGTGGAACTGCACGCCCTCGACGGCCAGTTCCTTGTGACGCACGCCCATGATTTCGCCGTCTTCGGTCCATGCCGATACTTCGAGGCAGTCGGGCAGCGATTCGCGTTCGATCGCGAGCGAGTGGTAGCGCGTCACCGTGAAGTGCTTCGGCAGGTCCGCGAACACGCCCTTGCAGTCGGTTTCGATCGTGCTGACCTTGCCGTGCATGATGGTTTGCGCGCGCACGACGCGGCCGCCGAACGCTTCGCCGATCGCCTGATGGCCGAGGCACACGCCGAGAATCGGCGTCTTGCCGGAGAATTCGCGCAGCACGTCGAGCGTGATGCCCGCGTGTTGCGGATTGCTCGGACCCGGCGACAGGCAGATGCGCTCAGGGTTCAGCCTGGCGATTTCATCGAGTGTGATTTCGTCGTTGCGGTAGGTGCGTACGTCTTCGCCGAGTTCGCCGAAGTACTGCACCAGGTTGTAGGTGAACGAGTCGTAGTTGTCGATCATGAGCAGCATGGTGTGTCTCCGGTCAGAAGTCGCTATCGAGGCCGTCCTGGACCTGCTCGGCGGCGCGCAGCACAGCGCGCGCCTTGTTTTCGGTCTCTTGCCATTCGGATTCCGGCACCGAATCGGCGACCACGCCCGCGGCCGCCTGCACATACAGATTGCCGTTCGCGATCACGCCGGTGCGGATCGTGATGGCCAGATCCATCTCGCCGGTGAACGACAGATAACCGACCGCCCCGCCGTAGAGGCCGCGCTTGATGGGTTCGAGCTCGTCGATCAGCTCCATCGCGCGGACCTTCGGCGCGCCCGACAGCGTGCCGGCCGGGAAGGTGGCGCGCAGCACGTCGAAATTGGTCATGTCGTTCTTGAGCTTGCCTTCGACCGAGCTGACGATGTGCTGCACGTGCGAGTACTTTTCGATCACCATCTTGTCGGTCACGACGACCGAGCCGATCTGCGCGATGCGGCCAACGTCGTTGCGCGCCAGGTCGATCAGCATCACGTGTTCGGCGATTTCCTTCGGGTCGTTCAGCAGTTCGGTCGCGAGCGCGGCGTCGCGCTCGGGCGTGTTGCCGCGCGGACGCGTGCCGGCGAGCGGGCGGATCGTGACGATACGATCCTCGCCGCGCTTTTCCTGGCGCACCAGAATTTCCGGCGACGCGCCGACCACGTGGAAGTCGCCGAAGTTGTAGTAGTACATATATGGCGACGGATTCAGCGAGCGCAGCGCACGATACAGCGACAGCGGATTGTCGCGGTAAGGTTTGGTCAGGCGCTGGCCGACCTGCACCTGCATCAGTTCGCCGGCGGCGATGTATTCCTTGGCCTTGCGCACGGCGGCCAGGTAATCGTCTTTCGCGAACTCGCGGTAGATCTCGGTGCGCACGCTGGCCGACACGACGGGCGGTTCGACCGTGACGCGCAGCCGCTGGCGCAGTTCGCGCAGACGGTGCTTCGCTTTCGTATAGGCCTCAGCCTGGGTCGGGTCCGCGTAGACCACCAGATAGAGCTTGCCCGCGAGGTTGTCGATGACGGCGACTTCCTCGGTCAGCAGCAGCTGGATGTCGGGCAGGTTCAGATCGTCCTTCGGCGCGCTGTGCGCGAGCTTCTTCTCGATGTAGCGCACCGCGTCATAGCCGAAGTAGCCGGCGAGACCGCCCGTGAAGCGCGGCAGCCCCGGGCGTTGCGCGACCTTGAAGCGCGCCTGGAACTGCTGGATGAAGGCGAGCGGATCGCCGTCGTGCGTTTCCACGACCTTGCCGTCGCGCACCACTTCCGACACGCCGTTGCGCGTGCGCACAAGAGTGCGCGCCGGCAGCCCGATGAACGAATAACGCCCGAAGCGCTCACCGCCGACTACCGACTCCAGCAGGAAAGAGTTCGCGCCGTTGCGCTCGGTCTGCGCGAGCTTCAGGTACAGCGACAGCGGCGTTTCGAGGTCGGCGAGCGCTTCGGCGATCAGCGGGATGCGGTTGAAACCCTCGTTGGCGAGGGACTGGAATTCGAGTTCGGTCATGTTCCGATCCTGTACGGTGGTCCGGCGGCAGCAAGCGTCGGGCAAAGCGGGGCTGAGCGCCTCCGGTCAGAGCATGGGTCGACGTTCTCGACACGATAATACCGACCGGCGCGGGTCTTCCATCGGCGCGTGCGAGCGGTGCCGGTGAGCAACGGTACCTTGCGGGTACGCGCAGGCCCAATCAGCCGATGCAGCAGCGCATATATAAGACGATGGAAGAAGCGCGTAAGCGCAGCGAAGTAAAAAACGGTTGCCGAAGACAAGCTTCAGCGTACCTCAGGCGAGGTTAGCGCGACCAGCGACGCCAGGGCCAGGCTCCCCGGTCGATGCTAATCAGACTCCGTTTTTTATTCAGAAACATGAGGATGAAGGACTGTTAAGTCGTGGATTTGTGCGCTGCGATCGCCTTGGCGGCGTCGAGCAGCGAGGCAACTATACCATCGGATTTTATTGTTTGTATAGCTTGGCCGTGGTTGTAGCCGTAGGGCACGGTCAACGTCGCCATGCCGGCCGCGCGGCCCGCCAGCGCGTCGTTTTCCGAGTCGCCGATCGCGACCGTGGCGCTCGGCTCGACGCCGAGTTGCGCGGCGGCGCTCAGCATCGGCAGCGGGTCGGGTTTCTTTTTAGCGAGACTGTCACCGCCGAGCACGACGCTGAAATACTGCGCGAGTCCATATTGCTGCAGCAATTCGAGCGCGAAGCGGTGCGGCTTGTTGGTCACGCAGGCGAGCTTCAGGCCCGCGTCGCGCAGCGCGCGCAGACCGGCTTCGACGTCTGGATAAAGCCGCGTGTGCACGCCATTGATCTTCGCGTACTCGGCTTGATAGATCGCGAGCGCTTCGTCGAAGCGCTCTTGCGCGTGTTCGGTTTCGAAGCGCGGCGCGAGCACGCTGCGGATCAGATGCTCCGAACCCTTGCCGACGTAGCCGACCACTTCCTCGCGCGTCGTTTCTTCCGCGTCGAGCTGAGCGAGCATGCCGTTCAGGCCGGCAGTGAAGTCGTCGGCGGTGTCGATCATCGTGCCGTCGAGGTCGATGATCGCGGCTTCGAGGCGCGGGCCGGTGAAGGACGGGGCGGGATACGGAGCGGTCATCGTCGGATCAGCGCTGGACGGTGGCGAGGGCGGCGCGCATCTTGTCGATCACGACCTTGTGATCGGGCTGGCTGAAGATCGCCGAGCCGGCCACGAACGTGTCCGCGCCGGCCGCCGCGATTTCCGCGATGTTGTCGACCTTCACGCCGCCGTCCACTTCGAGATGGATCTCGCGGCCGGTGCGCTCGTTGTACGCGTCGATGCGCTTGCGCGCTTCGCGCAGCTTGTTGAGCGCCTCGGGGATGAACGACTGGCCGCCGAAGCCCGGATTCACCGACATGATCAGCACGAGGTCGACCTTGTCCATCACATGATCGAGATAGTTCAGCGACGTCGCCGGATTGAACACGAGGCCGGCCTTGCAGCCGTGATCGCGGATCAGCGACAGCGTGCGGTCGATGTGATCCGACGCTTCCGGGTGAAAGCTGATCAGGTTCGCGCCGGCTTTCGCGAAGTCCGGCACGATGCGGTCGACGGGGCGCACCATCAGGTGCACGTCGATCGGCACATCGACGTGCGGGCGGATCGCTTCGCAAACGAGCGGGCCGATGGTCAGGTTCGGTACGTAGTGGTTGTCCATCACGTCGAAGTGGATCCAGTCGGCGCCAGCGGCGACGACGTTGCGGACCTCTTCACCCAGACGGGCGAAATCGGCGGAGAGAATGCTGGGGGCGATGCGAAATTGCGTCATGACGGGGGCGAATGCAAGCGGGAAAGCGCCATTTTACCGGTTTTGCGCGTGCGGACCGGCGTGCGCGCAGCGCCTGGCGTGGCGGAATCGCGCGATGAAACGTCGCAAAGCGGCGGCGCAATAATGGCATCGAAAGGCAGCGCGGCAAGCGGCCGTGTCTCAACGTCTTAGACACTCCTGGCCGAAAGGCGCGTCAGGTTGCGGCCATGCCGCGCATCAAGCAGAATGCCACTCCATGAGCGCCGCATCGCCGCTGCACCTGCAGACCATTGGCGTTCGGGGCCTCCCACGATTTTTCACAGCCCGTTTGATCAGATCGGAATCAGGATGAGCCAGTACGAATTCAGCGTGTCGGCGCAGGTGCAATACCTGCCCGAAGAATCGGACCCGGAGCGTCGCCAGTACGCCTTTGCCTACACGCTGACCATCCGTAACACCGGCCAGGTGCCTGCACAGTTAATCGCGCGTCATTGGATCATCACCGACAGCGAAAACACCGTGCAGTAAGTCAAAGGCCTGGGCGTGGTCGGTCATCAGCCGCTGCTCAAACCGGGTGAGCATTTCGAATACACGAGTTGGGCGGTGATCGCGACGCCGGTCGGCACGATGCGCGGCGATTACTTCTGCGTGGCGGAGGATGGCGAGCGCTTCGAGGCGCCTGTGCCGGAGTTCGTATTGCGCATGCCGCGAACGTTGCATTGAACCGGCGCGGCGCTGCGCGGTCTTTAATGAGTTCGTGTGGGCGCGCGACGCAGCGGGCAGTTGAGTAGCAGGTTGGATGAGCGCTCGGGCGAGCACTTGATGCACGAGGGGTTGCGCGGGACTGCGTGCAGCCCGCTGGCCAGGGTCAATGCGGCTTTTGCTGTTGGGACCGGTCCGCCGACCTCGCACGTCCCGTTTTTTTCTTGCCGGACGACGTCCACACAACGATAAAGACGAGCAGGAATAGCGCGACCAGCGATTCCAGCGCGAAGATGAGCATCGGGTATTCGTCGAACAGATCAGACATGGCGGTTTCCATCAAGAACGAACATTGTATGCGTTTTATCCGCAGGGCCGGCGCGTGGCTCGGAGCATTGTCGGTTGCAGTGTTGCTTGCCTCCTGCGGGGGCGGCGGCGCGATCCGGCCTTCACCGCCGAGCGGCGCGGCGATCATCCCTGGCCAGATCGCGTCGGCGCGCCTGACCGCGGTTGCATGGCAACAGGTGCCGGGCTGGCAGGACGACTCGCTGATCGGCGCGACCGCCGCGTTGCGGCAAAACTGCACGAGGCTCGCGCGTCAGCCGAACTGGTCGCGTGCCTGCGCGGCGGCCGTGCAAATCGACGATCTCGACGTCACCAGCGCGCGCGCCTTCTTCGAAGCCTACTTCACGCCGTTCCAGCTCGCGAATAGCGACGGCACGCTCGACGGTCTGGTCACGGGTTACTACGAGCCCCTGCTGAGGGGCTCGCGCACGCGGCACGGCGTATATCAGACCGCGCTATACCGCTGGCCCGCCGGCTATCGCGCGGGGGCGCCGTTGCCGGCGCGCGCCCAGCTCGAACGCTCGGGCGCGCTCAGTGGCAACGAACTCGTGTGGGTCGACGATCCGATCGAAGCGTTCTTCCTGCAGGTGCAAGGGTCCGGGCGCATCGTGATGGAAGACGGCAGTGTGATGCGCGTCGGCTTTGGCGGCACCAACAATCAGCCGTACAAGTCGATCGGCCGCTGGCTGCTCGATCATGGCGAGATCACGCCGGCGCAGGCGACGATGCAGGGCATCAAGGCATGGGCCCGCGCGAATCCGACGCGCGTCGATGGCCTGCTCGACACCAATCCGCGCTTCGTGTTTTTCCGCGAGATGCCGTCGGCCGAAAGTGTGCCGAGCGGCGGCGCGGACGGTCCGATCGGCGCGCTCGGCGTGCCGTTGACGCCGGAGCGCTCGATTGCGGTCGATCCGAGCGCGATTCCGCTCGGCACGCCGGTGTTCCTGCAGACCACGCGGCCGCTGACGAATTCGCCGATGAACCGTCTCGTGTTCGCGCAGGACACTGGCACCGCGATCAAAGGTGGCGTGCGCGCCGACTACTTCTGGGGCCTCGGCGACGATGCCGGCGATCTGGCTGGCAAGATGAAGCAGGGCGGCCGGATGTGGTTGCTGCTGCCGAATTCGTGAGGCGGTGGGGTGGAGACGAAGCGTGACTGCCGCTTGAATCGCAGCAGTTTTCGCGAGGCGGGTTTGAGGCTGCTGCGAAGCCGTCAATAGATGTCGTTGAGATCGGCGTCACGTGTGGATCAGGATCCGTGCGTGACGCCGTTTTTCGTTGGGCTCTTACGCTGCGCGGCGTTGCGCGTGGCCCGAGTTAGAGGCCCGACTTGCGCTTGTCCACCACGCGCCGTGCCTTGCCCACCGAGCGCTCGATTCCGTTCACCGGCAGCACGTTCACCACGGCGCTCACGCCAATCAGCGCCTTGATGTCGTAAGCCAGCGCGTTTTTCGCGGCGGTTAGCGCGGCGGTATCCGGCGCGCTTTCGGGGCACGGTTCGACGTTCAGCGTCAACACGTCGAGCGGCCCCTCCTTTGTCAGCACGATCTGATAGTGCGGCGCCAGCGCGCGCTGCTTGAGCAACAGTTCTTCGATCTGCGTCGGGAACACATTGACGCCGC
This sequence comes from Paraburkholderia sp. EG304, assembly GCF_046543485.1. NCBI lineage: Bacteria > Pseudomonadati > Pseudomonadota > Betaproteobacteria > Burkholderiales > Burkholderiaceae > Paraburkholderia > Paraburkholderia sp. EG304. Next base: position 172,745 of record NZ_JBKGUA010000016.1, read on the forward strand.
GCACGATCATCATGTCGTCCGAGCGGCCCGTGATCTTTTCCATACGCCGCATCGTGCGGGCGGTGCCCGGCAGCAGGCGTGTGAGATCGCGCGTGCGGTAGCGGATGATCGGCAGCGCTTCTTTCGTCAGCGACGTGAACACGAGCTCGCCGAGTTCGCCATCGGGCAGCACCTCGCCCGTTTCGGGGTCGATGATCTCGGGGTAGAAATGGTCTTCCCAGATCGTCGGGCCGTCTTTGGTTTCGACGCACTCCGAGGCGACGCCCGGGCCCATCACTTCGGAAAGACCGTAGATGTCGACCGCGTCGATGCCCATCCGTTTTTCGATCGCCTCGCGCATATCGTTGGTCCACGGCTCAGCGCCGAAAATGCCGATGCGCAATGAGCAACTGGCCGGGTCGATACCCTGGCGTTCGAATTCGTCGGCGATCGACAGCATGTAGCTCGGCGTCACCATGATGATGTCAGGCCGGAAGTCCTGGATCAGCTGGACCTGCTTTTCGGTCTGGCCACCGCCGAACGGAATCACGGTGAGCCCCGCGCGCTCGGCGCCGTAATGCGCGCCGAGGCCGCCCGTGAAGAGGCCGTAGCCGTAGCTCACGTGCACCTTGTCGCCGCGCTTCGCGCCGGCGGCGCGCACCGAACGGGCGACGAGATTCGCCCAGGTGTCGATGTCGCGCGCCGTATAGCCGACGACAGTCGGCTTGCCGGTCGTTCCGGACGACGCATGGATTCGCGAAATCTGCTCTTGCGGCACGGCGAACATCCCGAACGGATAGTTGTCGCGCAAATCCTTTTTCGTCGTGAACGGAAACCGAGCGAGGTCCGCGAGCGACTTGACATCGCCCGGATGGACGCCGGCTTCGTCGAACTTGCGCCGATACACCGGCGAATTTTCATACGCATGGGTGAGCGACCATTTGAGCCGTTCAAGTTGGAGCGTGGCGAGCTCGTCGCGGCTGGCGGTCTCGATCGGATCGAGCGGAAGAGCGGTGCTCATCGAATGTCTCCTTGCTGCCTCAGTATCTAAGTCTGATATGTGACGCATTGGCGCCAGAGCGCCACGCGGACAATCGTCCGAGTGGGCGGTTCTGGCTGGCCGCCGTCAATTGTTAGTCGCCGGTGGGAATCAGGTTACCCTTGATTTGCGCCGACTTGCCGCGAAACATTGCGACGGTCTCGCCGGCGCGATTCGTGACGCGAATATCGTAGATTCCAGTGCGCCCGCTCAATGTCTGTTCGACCGCTTCGGCACTCAGCACGTCGCCGCCGTGGACCGGCCGCAGATACTCTATAGAGCAGCCGGCCGCGACCGTATTGATGTTGTAGGTGTTACAGGCGAACGCGAAGGTCGAATCGGCGAGTGTGAAGATCAGGCCGCCGTGGCAGATCTGATGGCCGTTCAGGAAGTCGTCGCGCACCGCCATGCGCAGCCGCGCATAGCCGGGGCGCACTTCGAGAATCTCGAGCCCGAGCGCGCGACTGCAGGCGTCGTTTTCGTACATTGCGGCGGCTGTCGCGCGGGCGAGTTCGTCTGCCGTCATCTGGTCGGGGCGGGTGGTTTGTGTCGACATCTCAACGTCCCTCGAAGCGCGGCGCGCGTTTGTCGATAAATGCCTGCACGCCTTCCGCGTAATCGTGCGAGGCGCCTAGTTCGCGCTGCAGATCGCGCTCGAGATCGAGTTGCTGGTCGAGCGTTTGCGTCGTGCCGGCACGCATCGCCCGCTTGATCGCAGCGATCGCGCGCGTCGGTTGCTGGGCGAGCTGGGCAGCGAGTTTTGCCGCTGCCGGCGCTAGTTCAGCGTCGTCGAGCACTTGCCAGATCAAGCCCCAGCTTTCGGCTTTTTCGGCGCTGAGCTTGTCGCCGGTGATCGCGAGGCCGAGCGCGCGGGCCATGCCAACGCGCTGCGGCAGAAACCACGTGCCGCCCGAATCCGGCACGAGGCCGATCTTCACGAACGCCTGGATGAAACTCGCGGAGCGAGCCGCGAGCACCAGGTCGCACGCGAACGCCAGATTGGCGCCCGCACCGGCAGCCGTGCCGTTGACCGCCGCGATCACCGGAAACGGCAGCGCCTGCAGACGGCGGATCAGCGGATTGAAGTATTCATCGATCACGGCGCCGAGGTCGGTCATGGCGCCGGGCGTGAAATCGAGATCGGCGAGATCCTGGCCGGCGCAGAAGCCGCGGCCTGCGCCGGTGAACACGAGCGCACGGGCGCCGGACTTTTCGACCTGGTCGAGCGCCGCGCGGAGTTCCTGATGCATCGCGCGCGTGAAGCTGTTGAGCTTATCCGGGCGGTTCAGCGTGATGGTGGCGACGTGGCTCGATGAGTCGATGTCCAGCCGGATCGCTTCATATGACATGGGGTGTCTCCTCAAACTTTCTTTGGCCGATGGGCGCGGTGGCTCGGCTGGGGGCGGCGCGTGATGCCGACCGGATGTTTGATGTTAGTCAGAGCGCACGACCCGGTCCATCTGCCGAACGGCATAGGACGAAGTCGTGCGTAGCGTTGAAGCCGTGTCTTACGCCTTTTAGCCAGCTACCGCCGGCGCCGCTTTCGGTTCAACATGAACGCGGCTTTGAACGACACGGAAGCGGTTCGCGACGAAAGCGGCATCGGCCAGCGCGGCATTGGCGGCCGGGTTGGCGCCGGTGCCGTGGAAGTCGGAAAAAGCCGCGGACTGGTTGACGAACACACCGCCGGTCAGGTTGATCGACAGCGCGACACCGCCGCGAATCGACGCTTCGTGCGCGGCTTCGAGCACCGCGTCGTCCGTGCTGTAGACCGCCAGCGTCAGCGCGCCATGCTCGGCGGCGATGTCGCCAGCGAGCTCGAGCGACTGCGCGGTCGAGTCCGTCGCAATGACGAACGAGATCGGCCCGAACCATTCTTTCGTGAACTGGGCGTGATCGGTCGCGGCGTCGAGTTGCAGTACGAGCGGCGTGCGCACGCGAGCGCCGGCAAAGGCCGGATGTTCGAGAGTCTGGCTCGCGACGAGAACGCGGCCAAGTTTGGCGGCTTCGTCGATGCGCTGCACGACGCCTTCGTTCTGGATCGCGCCGAGCAGTTCGACAGCGCGGGCCGGGTCGGCGACGAGCTTTTGCACCGCGCCGGCAAGCGCCTGGGCGACATCGTCGAAGCTGAGCGTGCCTTCTGCGGTGCGAATGCCGCCGCGCGGCACATAGATGTTTTGCGGCGCCGTGCACATCTGGCCCGAGTACAGAGCCAGCGAGAACGCGATGTTGCGGACGGCCGCCTTGATGTCGTCGACCGAGTCGATGACGATCTGGTTGACGCCGGCTTTCTCGGTATAGACCTGCGCCTGGTGCGCGTTGCGCTCGAGCCAGGTGCCGTTCTGGGTGCTGCCCGTGAAGTCGATCAGCTTGATCTCGGGGCGCTGTGCCAGTTGCTGGACGAGGGCGCCGTCGTTCGGGTCGGTGGCCAGCAGCGTGACGACGTTCGGATCAAAGCCCGCTTCGCGCAACACGTCGCGCGCGATGCGCACGGTCAACGCGAGCGGCAGGATTGCGCCCGGATGCGGCTTGACGATTACCGTGTTGCCGGTGGCTAGATCGGCGAACAGGCCGGGATAGCCGTTCCACGTCGGGAATGTGCAGCAGCCGAGCACGAGACCGATGCCGCGCGGCACGACGGTGTAGTGCTTGTGCATCGCGAGCGGCGGGTTTTTGCCTTGCGGTTTTTCCCAATGCGCGTCGGCAGGAATGCGACGCAGTTGATCCCAGGCATACGCGACCGCTTCGAGCGCGCGATCCTGCGCGTGCGGGCCGCCTGCCTGGAAGGCCATCATGAACGCCTGGCCGGTCGTGTGCATCACGCTGTAGCCGAGTTCGAAGCTGGCGCGATTCAGACGCGCGAGGATTTCGAGGCTCACGCCGATCCATGCCTGCGGGCCGGCCGCGCGCCACTCGCGTTGCGCCGCCGTGGATGCGGCGATAAGCGCGCCCGGATCGGCTTTCGGGTAACGCACGCCGAGCGGGAAGCCGAACGGCGAGACTTCCGCGCCGACGGTTTCTCCAGTCGACGGTTGGTCGAGGTCGAACGTCTTGTCTAGATGCGCCTTGAACGCGGCTTCGCCGTCCGCGTTGGCTGTTTCCCCGTACACTTTCGGACTGGGCATCTCGGCGAACGGGCTCCAGTAGCCGCGCGTTTCGAGCGCGGCGAGCGCTTTGTGCAGCGTGTCTTCGTGCTTGGTGAATAGCGGATGTGTCATGGCAGAGGGGCTCGGCTGTACGTTGGGGGAAAACCTGTCAAATAATTGACCGACCGGTTGGTTGGTGAATGGTAGCATCACTACGAACGATGCGCGAAGCGTTTTTCGCGTGCGATTAACCCTTATGGAGGCGGCATGGCTTACGAAAACATTCTGGTTGAGACGCGGGGACGGGTCGGACTGATTACTCTCAACCGTCCGAAGGCTCTAAATGCACTGAACGACGCGCTGATGGACGAACTGGGCGCCGCGTTGCGCGAGTTCGACGGCGACGAATCGATTGGCGCGATCGTCGTAACGGGCGGCGAGAAAGCGTTCGCGGCCGGCGCGGATATCGGCATGATGGCGTCTTACACCTATATGGATGTCTACAAGGGTGACTACATCACGCGAAACTGGGAAACGGTTCGCTCGATTCGTAAGCCGATCATTGCCGCGGTGGCGGGCTTCGCGCTCGGAGGCGGCTGCGAACTCGCGATGATGTGCGACATCATTTTCGCCGCCGACACGGCGAAGTTCGGTCAGCCGGAAATCAAGCTCGGGATCATGCCGGGCGCGGGCGGCACGCAACGCTTGCCGCGGGCGGTGTCAAAAGCGAAGGCGATGGACCTTTGTTTGACCGCCCGTTTCATGGATGCCGCCGAAGCGGAGCGCGCCGGACTGGTTTCGCGCGTGATCCCGGCGGCATCGTTGCTTGACGAAGCGGTTGGTGCGGCTGCCACTATCGCGGAATTCCCGCTGCCAGCGGTGCTGATGGTCAAGGAGTCGGTCAATCGAGCCTATGAAACGACGCTCGCGGAGGGCGTGCATTTCGAGCGCCGCCTGTTCCATTCGCTCTTCGCTACCGAAGACCAGAAGGAGGGCATGGCCGCGTTCGTAGAGAAGCGCAAACCGGTTTTCAAGCACCGTTAATACGCTTGTCAAAATATCGCTTGCAAGTCGCAATGGCGGCGACTAGAATTCCGCTCTTTCGTGCTCCGGACACCGGAGCGCGGGGAAGCGGGAGGCCTTTATGGCGAGGGCTTTAGCGGCGTGGGCAGGTTAAGCGAGTGATAAAAACCTGTTGACGATCTGGCGGAAGTTCTCCATAATCTCGTTTCTCTGCTGCAGACGCAGCGACGCAAACGAAGCGGTGCCGGGTAGTGGTGGTTCAGGCGCAGCGGGTTGGGCGGATCGATCTTTAAAAACTAACAGCCGATAAGTGTGGGCGCTTGATGCGGAATGCGGCGGCGGATTCTTCTGGATCTGCTGCAAGGCAAAAGGTATCAGAAAGCCTCACACAGTAT